>WGDQ01000250.1 GCA_015493185.1 Planctomycetaceae bacterium | reverse complement strand
GCTGTACGATCTGGCCCGGCGACGGCTTGATGCACAACCGCTGCTCTACGATTCGCGCGATTTGACAACGCACGCGGTGTGCGTGGGCATGACGGGCAGCGGCAAGACGGGGCTGTGCCTTTCGCTGCTGGAAGAGGCGGCCATCGACGGCGAGGCCAGCAGATTGTTGAGACGCAGCGCCAGTTGCCGCCGATCCTTTTCAGGAAAGAACGTCTCCAAATCCAAAATGCCCACCCGTGTGAAGGGCGGATCTTGCGTGCCGCGCACCAGCTCTTCCAAACCCACACCCTGCCCGGCGCGCCAGGCGTGTTCGAGCAAGTGCGACAAAAGAATGTGCTCTCGGCTCTGCACCGGATCGGCCTCGATGCCCAACAGCGCCAGCAGGCTCGAAGTGGCCGTTACCAGACGCTGCCGCAACAGCGAGCCGTCGGCCAGCACCTCGGGCGGCGGCGCGGCAAAGCCCGACATCGCCGAGAGCGGCAAACCGCTGCGGCTGCCCGGGGTGTAAATCGCCGCGTCCACCGCGTCGCGAAACCGGGCAATGCGCCGTCCGTCCTGCCCCCACGCGGCCAACCCCTCGCGCCACGTTTGCGCGGTCTTTTCGGCAAACGCCTCGGGCTCCAGGCCCGCCCGCGTTGCGGCCTCGCGATCGATCCACGGCAAAAAGTCTTCGCCCCGCAAGTCGGGAAACGTCAGCAGCAGGTTTCCCAGGTCGCCCTTGGGGTCGATGCAAATGGCCGGCACGCCGTCGATGGCCGCCTCTTCCAGCAGCGAAAGGCACAGCCCCGTCTTGCCGCTACCCGTCATGCCCACGCACACCGCGTGCGTTGTCAAATCGCGCGAATCGTAGAGCAGCGGTTGTGCATCGAGCCGTCGCCGGGCCAGATCGTACAGCCGACCCAGGTAAAACACTCCCAGCTTCTCGAAGTCGCGCACGACGGCCTTTCCCCCGCATCACGAGAAAAGCGAGCGGTTATTTTTCGATTGCGGCAACGCGTCCGCCGGACCAGGATCGTTCATCACCCGACGGGCGTGGTCGGTTTGCGCGCCGGGGCCGGCCAGTCTTTGGGTCGATAGCCGCCACGGGCATACACCAATTGCCATCGCGCTTCGCCCGTTTGCGGGTCCAGGCGACGAGCCACCATCACAATGGCGAAAAACGTCCGCAGCCGGTGCCCATCGTGGTAGCTGATGGCGTACACCAGTTCCAGCGCATCGCCGTCGGTGATCTTGTGCCGATCTTTCACGCGATACAGCCGAACCGTCGCCCGCGAATCGAGCGCCAACATCGTCCGCACCAGCGGACGCGTCATCCAAATGGCCAGCTTCGCCCGTTCCGAAGGGTCGCGGCGATACAGATCCCACGGATCGTCGCCCAGTTCGTGGCGCTCCGAGGGCACCAGCGTCAACTGAAAGGCGGGCGCCGGGTTGCCGCGTTTCAAATCTTCGAACCACTGCTCCACCACGGCCTCGCCCTGCCGGTCGATGGCCCAGCGATAACTCAACCAGCGGGCCGGACCACCCACGCCGAACAACAGCCCCAGCAACAATCCAGCCACCGCCACCGCCTTGCCGCCCAAATGCGGTCGGTAGCGTTCGATTCGCCAGAGGGCCACAGCCCCCGCAACGCACGCTGCCAGCGGAGCGGCCCAAAACATCGGGCCCAACAGGGCCAATGGCGACAGCAGCCCCAGCAACAGCGAAATCACTGCCGCCACACTCAGCCCGCGATACGAGTCGACTGCCTCGACATCGCCGGCCATTTCCGGCCCAACTGTAGAATTCGTATCGACCATCAACCGCTGTTCCACGCGCCCGGTCTGCACCGAAAAAAGAGAGGAAGCCAGCCCCGGCAACACACCGGATCATCTTTCCGAATAAATCACCCCCCAGCAACGGACTTCTGCCACCAGAAGCCCGTGGTTTCGCGCGGCCGTAACGCCCGATCGGCCGACGCATGGAAAACGCCCGGCAGACCGCGCTGCCCGACCGTTGCAGAACGATCGCGCGGGGGGCCAATCACCCCATCATACGCAACGTGCCGTTTCGATCCACGTTCGAGCACCCGGCGGAATGCCCCTGAAGCGCCTTCCAGCGCGTACCCATTCCCCTTCGTCCGGGCCGAACGCGTAGGGAAATCGCCCCGATGTCCGAGGCACCGCAGCCGGGAAGAATCGCCCCCTAGATCGAAAAGGGCAGGGGCACCAACCATTTATCTGCGGTCAATCGGCTGCTTCGGCTGAGCACAGCACAATCAAAAGGCCCGTCGCCCGCCTCCCCATTCAATCCCAGCGCCAGCCGGTGCCACTCACTTCACCACCAACAGGGATGGGCCATGTGCTACGCGCCGCAGCGGGCGCATAAAAAGAGGCCACAGACGGCAAAAGGTGAGCAATCGGCTTCGAAGAAAGATCGGCGGAGTGGGCAGGCCGCCGATCAAGCTGGGAACTAAAAAGACGCCGTGTTGCTCTCGCCTCTGCCGTCTGTGGCCGGGCTGGGTAGTCTCTGTCGCAGTCTCCAAGGGGCAAACAAATGCACATGCTAGCACGCTATCGACACATCATTGACCGCTGATTTATTGCAATCCCGATGCCACCGACCCACGGTCGAAATACTGAATCCCACGGACCTAGTGCGAAACCGGTCTTAAACCTCAGTGCCGAAAGCATTGCAACCTTCATCAAGAAAAAGACTTCCGCTTTCCTTCGCAGTCGGCCCGCGGGTTTGCAAGCATATCGAAAAAAAGATGCTGCCGGCTTGCAATCCTCGTGGCGATGAGCCATACAGAGAGTTGGTTCGGCGCCGATTGACGAAATTTCGGCGCCGAAATCGCTGCCCAGCGCGCCTTCGGCAGCCGCCAGCTCCATCTAGCCAAGTGCCTGCCGCCATGCTACGCAAGCTCACTCTGTATCTGATGGCAACCGTTTTGGTCGTCTACTGCGCGGGCCTGCTGTACCACGTTCAAGAATCCAAGGATCTCGGCATCCACTGCCTTTTCAGCGATCCTGGGGTAAGCGACGACTCCCAACCGCGTCGGCCTCGAATCAGTTGGGTCGATCTGGATATCGAGGTCGTCGGGCCCGCGCCGGCTCGCGGCGACCGACTGGTTCGCGTGGCGGGAAAAGACACGCCCACGTTTCTGCATTTCAAACGGCTGGTCAGCGACATCGCGCGCCAGCCGGCTCCCGAGGTGGTCACCGCGCCGGCCGTTCTGCCCGGCGACGAGGTGGCACCGGTCGATCAGCGGTTCGAGCTGCTCGAGCTTTTGGCTCGCGATCCGGCCCCTGGCACCGTGCAATTGGGCGGCAAAACGTGGGTGCGGGTCGACTTTCTTCCGGCCCACGGACCCAAGGCCGGCCAACTCGTCAGCGCTTGGCTTCGTATGAAGCCGCTGC
>WGDQ01000249.1 GCA_015493185.1 Planctomycetaceae bacterium | reverse complement strand
GTGTATAAGAGACAGGAACGACATGCGCCGGTTCGACTCGCGTCAGTGTGAGTCCCACACCGATGGCGGCTCCGATGACCGCTACGACAATCAGCAAATAAAAGAAACGCATTCGATAATCGAGCTTGGTCAGGTAATGGATGAGAAGGACAGCGATCGACTTTCGATGGCTCGCTGATATCCGTGCGCGACATCAGCGAAACCGAAACCCAGAGCAGCGATGTCGCAAACAGCCAGCCAAACGCAGGGTGTTTGCGCCAGTTGTTCCGTTCGTTGCCCCTGCGAGAAGATCGCCCGTGCGGCGGCCGGTGCCTCTTTCTTTCAGCCGAAGAACCGCCGAGAAAAGTAGTGCTGCGAGGCACTTTTCTCCATTGTAGGCGGCAACATCGCAAAGCGTCAATTTCTCACGGCATGGGCTTCGTTGGGGTGGTAGCGGCGGTGGGCTTTCGAGTGGGCTGTGGTTCGGCGATCAGACGCTCGAGGGCCGTTCGTAGTTCGGCGGGCAGTTTTTTGTCGGCGTGAGGTGTGGTGCGATCAAGCCGCAGCGCCTGGCGGGCTTCCTCCCGAGCAGCGGCCAAGCGGCCCATTTCGGCCAGCATGAGGGCCAGTCGGCCGTGAAGCGAGGCGCTGGTGGGATACAAACGTGCGGCACTGCGCAGTGCATCGACGGCCTGTTCCAGCGCGGCTGTGTCGCGGCTGTGTTCGTAAATGGCGAAGTAAATATCGGCTGCGCGAGACCAGACGACGCTTGAGTAAGGGCGACTGGCCAAAAGCCGATGAACGGCTTCATCGAGCTGCCGCCGGAGTTCGCGCCGCTGAGCCGGCGACGCATCGGGCTGACGGCCCAACCACTCGTCGAGCAGGTGTTGGGCTAGGCCGTCCCATGCGGTCGTATTGTAGGGGTCGGCTTTCACAGCGGCCTCGAGGTTTTGCAGCGTCTCGTTGGGCGAGGTCGCGCCATGCTGGGCGGCCCAAAGATACCCCTGACTGCGAACCACCGGACGATAGGCACTTGCATACCAGCCGATCGCGATAACCGCCCATGTGGCAGTTACCAGCCAACGGAGCCAGCCCGGCGTGCCGCCTGGTGGTTCCGTCTGAGGGGTTGAAGTGCTGGAACCGGTGTCTGTCACTCGCGAACGACGCTGCGCCGGATAGGAACAGAGGACCGGTGCTATGGCAAGGAGCGTCCATAGCGTTGTCGCCACGCCCGCGTAGCTGATGCCGCCTGAAGCCGATAGGTGCAGCAACATCGCCCCGATGGCGGCCGCGACGGTTGCCGATGGGAGCCCGCCTTTGTGCAGCCACGGACGCCAGGACGCAACCACAACACACACCGTAGCCGCCACACCGGCCGCCGCCATGAAAGATAGAGGGATGATGCCCAAAAAAGGAAAGGCCAGCCCAAACACCAGTGCTGCAACGACGCCCAACAGCGGCCCGCCGCAGGCGACGCGATCGGCAGCCGGCAGCCGTGGAAAAGGCCGCGCCGTCGAACCTGGTGGTTGTCGGCGACGTTGCTGCTGATGCGAAGCCGGACTGGTCGGCGATGCCGGCGAGTCGCCTTCGTACGATGTTTCCGCAGCCGCAGCATGTGCCGTATCAGACGCGGTACGATACCGCAACGGCCGCGGAACAAGCTGCCAGAGTGCCGCAACCAGAAAAGCCACGAACCCGACCGCGGCAGGCAGCCCGCCAGTGGCGGCCAACTCGAGCAAGAAGTTGTGCGGGTCGGATATTTCTTCGCTGGCCGTGGCCAATTTGTATTGCGTGTAGCGATCCTGAAATTGTCCGGGGCCGACGCCGCACCAGGGGTGATCGGCAATCATTCGGCACGTGGCTTGCCAGTACTCGAATCGATAGGCCAGCGACTTGGGGGCCTCTGTCAGCACTTCACGATCGAGTCCGCCCCAAAGAGCAACGGCCGCTACCAGAGCAGCGCAAAGGGCCACGCCAAAAAACAGCCACCGCCGTGGTTGTCGAATAAGCCTGACGGCCGAAAGCCGACCGGCCAACAACAACGCACCAGCAACCACTGCCAAATAGGCTGCACGGCTTTTCGTGAGCAGCAGCACGACAACAGTTGGTCCGAGAACGATGGCCGTGGCCAGAAGGGCACGCCGGAACGAAGCGACCGGTATCAGCATGGAGGCGGCCGTTGCGGGCGGTTGCCGCGGGGGCGATGCCGCTTGAGCGGCAATCGTGGCACGGGAACCGGCGGCGCCTTGCCGATCGGCACGAGCGGGTTCGCGAGAAGGTTCGCGAAGAAAGAGAAAGAGGCTGTTGGCCGAAATGCCCAGACCGATCAAAATCCACGGCACGAGCAAACCGGCCAGCGAGTTGGCCAGGGCGAACGTGCCCAACGGTTCGCGGCTCAAAATGCGGTCTTCCAGCAGCCGCCGTTGGGGAGATTCGGGCGGAACCCATTGACCGGCTGCCCGCAGCATGGCGTCGGGGTTGGCAGCAAACTGCTCGCGCATTGCGGGGAAAGCTACCTCGTATTGGTACAGGCCGATGGCTGCTTCGGCCGTGGCCAGGGCGAGCATGGCGGCAACGACGGCGCGTGCCGCGGCAGGTGTGCGAATCCACTGCCGAAGCACGGTGTAGAGAATAGCGACATGGACCCATTGCCACATGGCATTGATCGCCGCGCGTGGGGCCCCCTGCCCTGTGGCAAGCCAGCCGCTGAGGGCGATCCAGCCGACGGTTGTCGCCAGCAGCGCGTCGGAAAGCCGGAAGTCGAACCGTTGACGCCCGCGTTTCAGACCCAATAGCAACCATGTGCCGGTGGCCAACAGCGTGAGCATTTGCCAAGGGATTTGGGTGCCCTGCTCCGGTGGCGTTTCGCTGGGAATCAGCGTTTGGCCGACCAGAATTGCCACGGCCACGAGCAGAAAGCCCCAGTCGACCAGATCGGCGCTGGCCGGCACGCCGCGGCCCGTGCCGGTGGGGTTGGCTTGTGTTGCTCGATTCGTCGGCGCCATCGGCTGATGTGTGCCCAATTGCAATGAGGCGGATTGCAGTGAGAGGGGCCCTCTGTGCAAGAACGTTGCTGCGGAGGGGCCCGGGGCCGCGGTTTCTGACAACGATTGCCAAACGTGCGTTGCTCAGGGCTGTTGCCGCTGTCGGTGTCCGGCTGCTTCCAGAATAGCAACCAACAGCAACACGCACGTGACCAGCAGCAGAATGACCCCCGCCCCGAAGGCATCGACCTGATGCAGCAGGAGGGCGCCCAAGCCCGTGGTGGCGGTTGCTAGATAAATGGTGAGCATGACTTGAAGACGCGTCATGCCCAGGCCAAGCAGGCGATGCGAGAAGTGGCTGCGATCCGCTTCGAAGGGATTGCGCCCTTGGCGAAAGCGGATGATTAGCACGCTGAGCGTGTCGTAGATCGGTATGGCCAGAATGCAGAGCGGCGCGAAAATGGCATGGCTGGGCATGTCGCCGCCAGCGAAGGTGGCCATGATTGTGCAAATGGCCAGCAAATAGCCGAGCAGATAGCTGCCGCCGTCGCCCATGAACATGCGGGCCGGTGGCCAATTGTGCAGCAAAAAGCCGAACGTAGCACCCACCAGGATGAGCAATAAGCCGGCGATGAACAGTTGTGGCTGATTGGTCGTCGGGTCGGGCGCCAACAGTAACACGGTGGCCAGCATACTGGCGGCGATCATGGCCACGCCGCCTGAGAGACCATCGAGATTGTCGAGCATGTTGAACGAGTTGACGAGCCCCACAATCCAAAACACGCTTACGACGGCTGTGATGGGGGGCACGTCGAGAAACAAGCTGAGCCGGAAGCCGTTGGCGACCATCACCGTAGCGACCAGCGCCTGAGTGATCAAACGCACGCGCCAGTCTAAGCCGCGTCGGTCGTCGACCAGCCCGAGAAGCATCAGCACTGTGCCCCCGGCCATGATGAGCCATAGGCGATCAAGCTGGTCGACAACCCCGTCGGCATGCGTGGCAACCATTTCGGCCACAATCGCCGGCAGCGGTGGCGACCATTGGTTGGGCTGAATCGCATCGTGCGCGACGGCCCACGCCAGTAAGCTGCCGGCTGCCAGCGGCAGAACGATGCCCAGCCAAATGGCCACGCCGCCGCCGAGTGGAATGGCGTGGCCATGTTGCTTGCGGCTTGTGGGCCGATCGACGAAGTCGATGCGCCGCGCAAACCAGCGAACCGCATAGCCGGCAATCCAGGCGATCGCTGCCGACGGCGCGATTGATGCGATGACGAGCCAGATCACTCGCCGGTCCTCCTTGTGTCGTGTGATCGGTCGTACGATCGAAGACGCTGCCGTAGCAGATTGCGGCAATGTTCCAGGAAGTCGAGGCGATCGGGCCGTTGATAATCGGGATAGGTCCACGGCCAAGGCTGCCAGCGTCCCTGGCGGTAGTGCAGCGTGACTTCGGCGTAGATGCCGTCACGCAAATAAATGCGGTGGGCGTGGTCTTTGGTCGAGGCCAAAACAAACTTGGCCAACGTGAGATAGCCCGGGTCGAGGTTCAGTGGGCGCGGTTCGGCATAGCTGCCCGATTCGGCGCAACGTGCTTCCCAGCGATTGGTTTGCAGTTTCAACTCGGGCAGGTGCTCGGGGGCAATGAGCCGATCGAAGGCCCAAAGCGTTTTGCGCAGGTGCGAACCCATCGAAGCGACGTAGTAGTCGGTTTCCACAAAATCGACCAATGGTCCCTCGGCGGCGATCGGGCCCCACGTTTCGACCGCTTGCCTGCGGGCTTCGAGTAGCGCTGCTTCGTGGCGACTGAAGGCCGCCACGATGAGCAACGCCGGCAGCGGTTGCGATGGCTGGCCCATGATGAGCTACCCCTTCGTCGGAATGCACGGTGCCTTTCGTATCACACCCCGGCGGTTCTGTGGGTCTTCAGGTAGATGCAGATGAGGCCGAAACGCGTGCGGCTTCTTGCTGGCGACGCTCGTCGAGCATGTTGACGATCGTCTGGGCTGCTGTTTCGTGGGGCACACGTTGGGGTTCGTCCTGCCATCGCCACTTGACCTCGACGTTGCCCTCTTTCAAGCTGCGCCCGCCGATGACGATGCGCAATGGAATGCCGATCAGGTCGGCGTCTTTGAACTTGACGCCGGCCCGCACGTCGCGATCGTCGAGCAATACGTCGATGCCGGCCTCGGTGAGTTGATCGTGAAGTCGCTCGGCCGCGTCCATCACCTCGGGCTGCGAGACATTGAGCGGGTCGATCAGCACCTCGTAGGGGGCGAGGCTCAACGGCCAAACAATACCGCGCTCGTCGTGCTGTGTTTCGATCAGTGCGGCCAGAATGCGATTGATGCCAATACCATAGCAGCCCATGATGATGGGGTGCTGCTGCTCCTGGGCGTCGAGAAACCGAGCGTTGAGGGCCTCTGAGTATTTCGTGCCCAGCTTGAAAACGTGCCCGATCTCGATGGCGTGCCGCACTTGAAGCGTGCCGTTGCCACCCGGAGCCGGATCGCCTGCCTGAGCGTTGCGCAAATCGGCGAAGTGCTCGTCGGGCACTTCGAAGTCGCGGCCGAGGTTTGCCCCCACATAGTGCTGATCGGCCTGGTTGGCGCCCACAACGGCGTTGACCACGCCCGCCACGTCGTGGTCGGCCCAAATGGGAATGCTGAGCCCGATCGGGCCGGCAAAGCCGACCGGGGCCCCCGTGACGCGACGGATGGTGTCGACATCGGCCAGCTCGAGCTGGCTGGCGCCCAAAGCGCGGCGAATCTTGTTTTCGTTGGCTTCGTGGTCGCCGCGAATCAGCACGGCCACAGGCTGCTCGTCCGCCAGATAGATGAGCGTTTTGATCAGTTGCGATGGCGGCACTTTCAGCAACTGGCTCACTTGCTCGATTGTTGTGACCCCGGGCGTATCGACCTTCTTGAGTGGCTCAAGCGGCACGTCCGGGCGCTGCGGCTTGCGGGGGCCGATTTCTGCTCGTTCGACATTGGCCGCATAGCCGGTTTCGGGGCAGTAGACCACCACGTCTTCGCCGTTGTCGGCCAGCACCATGAACTCGTGGCTGGCATCCCCACCGATCGGCCCGCTTTCGGCCTCGACCGGCAAAAAGTCGAGACCACAGCGGCTGAAGATGCGGCAGTAGGCCTCGTACATTTTGTCGTAGCTGCGGTTGAGCCCCTCGAGCGACGTGTCGAAGCTGTAGGCGTCTTTCATGAGAAATTCGCTGGTTCGCAACACGCCGAAGCGGGGACGTTCTTCATTGCGGAATTTGGTTTGAATTTGATACAGCGTCAGCGGCAGTTGACGATAGCTGTTGATGTGGTGGGCGACCAGATCGGTGATGACCTCTTCGTGGGTGGGGCCCAGAACAAGATGGACCTCACGGTTTTGCCGGCGGACGCTGAACTGAATGAGCACATTGCCGAATGCCTCTCGGCGGCCCGTGCGCTCCCACAGCGAGGCAGGATGCAGGGCCGGCATCAGCAACTCGACCGCGCCGGCCCGATCCATCTCTTCGCGGACGATCCGCTCGGCCTTCTTCAATGCGCGGAGCCCCAGTGGCAGGTAGGTGTAGGCCCCGGCCATGAGCTGACTGACCAGCCCGGCCCGCAGCATCAGCACATGGCTAGGAATCTCAGCCCCTTCTGGCGTTTCCTTCATCGTGGGGATGAAGGTCTGAGTCCATCGCATGGACAATCGTTCCTTTCGTCCGGGTGGGCAAATCGAATAGGGGAATCGAAATCGAAATCTTGAGGTGGCTGGAACAAACAGGCCGCCGAACGCACGACAAAGATGGAAAAAAGGACGGAAAACGTCGCAACAAGCCGAAACCGCTCACGGCGGAGCCAATTCTTCGTCGGCCTGACGCGAGGCATTCTATGAGCGATGGGCGAAACTTCCAACCCGACGTAGCCGCGTGGCCGGGCGAATTGGCATGCATTCGACATCTGAGCGGCAATGCCGCGATGCGTGCCCTCGATGTGCGACGTTTCCCCGCCGTGCTGCGCCCGACCATTCCCGGCTCCCGGCAGCGAGCAGGGACCGACGGGCATGCACGGCTGATCGCTTGCCCTCGGGAACGGTTGCGTTGTCTTTACTGTTCTCGAAATGTGTGTTCGGAAGTTGTCTTTCGCAGGCTGACGCTGCGAAAGATGGCCTTGCTGCAGGTGGTCTTATGAGGAGCGCTCCGCAGCATGCGTTATCCCGCGGCACGTGAATGCGTCCCACGGCACGTAATCCACCTCCACAGCACATAGCCCAGAACAGGTGCTGCACGGGATCTTTACCGCGAAATGGTTCGCATGGTGAGTGCTTTTCGTGCAAACCCCTGCGTGGTGCCGTGGCGGAGCGACCTCGCCGGCGCGATCCGGTTGAAGCTGTGTGTCAACGGAGCATTGGTGGTGGCATTGAGCGGGTTGACGGGGGCCGTGTAGCGAGTTGTTGCTTGAGTTCTCGGCGGAATGCATCCTGCACGCGCCGCTTGAGCATTTCGGGGCCGGCTCCTAGAATCGGGCATGCTTTGGGCTGATGTGCAATGCATGGTGCGTTCTGGTTCCAGCGCCTGCTGCTTGAGTTCTTTTCTTCTGCGTTGCTTGAAACGTACGGGCGCCCGCTGCTGCGAGGTGAGCGAAGACGCACTCGAACGCGACGCTGTGCCTGGTGCGTGTGCCGCCGAGATGCTCGTGTCTTTGTATGAAAGAGCCCGTCGGCGCTTTTTTCGGGGTTTGGGGCCACTTGATCGTCAACAAGGAAAGCAGGCCCGGTGATGGCTCGGCGTTTTGTCAATCAGTTGGGAAGTCAGGAATCGGTGAACGAAACGTTTTTGGCTTCCAACAAGCAACTGCGATCGAATCGCAACGGCAACCTTTATCTGATGGTCGACCTTTCGGACAGCACCGGTTCGATCAGCGCCCGCATGTGGAACGCTTCGGAGTCGGTGTACCAGAGCTTTCAAGATGGCGATTTCGTCCGCGTGCAGGGAACAACACAGGTATATCAGGGTGCGATCCAGTTGATCGCTTCGCAGATTGTGCCCGTGCCGCGCGAAGAGGTGCGGCTAGAAGAGTTTCTGACGCTCACGCCCGATGAGATCGAGACCATGTTGCAGCAGATCGGCCGCATGTTGCGTTCGATGCGCGATCCGCATCTGCGAGCGCTGGCCGAGACGTTTCTTTCCGACACGGCGCTGATAGAGCGGCTGACCCGTACGCCGGCTGGAGTGAAGCATCACCATGCGTATCCAGGTGGGCTGGTCGAACACGTGGCCAAGCTGATGGAAGTGGTCGACCGCGTGGCCGACTGCTATCCGGAAATCGACCGCGACCTGTTGCTCATGGGGGCTTTTCTGCACGATATCGGCAAAGTGGCCGAATTGAGCAGCGAACAAGGGCTGGCCTACACAGACGAGGGCCAGTTGATCGGGCATTTGGTCATCGCCGTTAGAATGCTGTCGGACAAGATCCGCGAGACCGAGCAGCGAACGGGTGAAACAGTGCCCCACGATACGCGGTTGCGGCTCGAACACATGATTATCAGCCATCATGGCCAATACGAATACGGCAGCCCGAAGCTTCCGATGACGCTCGAGGCGATCGCCTTGCATCATTTGGACAACTTGGACGCGAAAATACAGTGCTTCAGCCAGCTCATGCAGGACGACCGCAACGTAGAAAGCCCGTGGACGATTTACCACGCAAACCTGGGACGGAAACTGTATAAGGGAAATCGCCCAGCCAGCAGCCCCGACGAAGCATCGCCATCGGCCCCCTCGTAACAAGCCCGCGAGGGCCGACGCAACGGAGCGGCAACGCCTGCTGCGCCAGCAAAATCCGGCAGAAACCAACCAATCAGATGATGGGCTCAGGGCCGACGAAAGGCCAGTCGGGAATTCGCTGGTGTTGCCTGAAAGCCGGGCTGACCGAAACGGATGGTTCGAAACTCGCTCTAATAG
>WGDQ01000248.1 GCA_015493185.1 Planctomycetaceae bacterium | reverse complement strand
CAGCTCGCAGCGCTTCGCTCTTCTTCATTTTTCCCGCCGTGTCGAAATAAACCTCGCTGCAACACACCCCCGATGACCTCTACTCCACGCGTCCGACAGTCCGTTTCTCGCAAACGCGGTCCGTTCGTCGTCATCCGATTCGCAATGCGTTATGCCCTCCTGCGCACGACGGGCGCCGGTATGTCGTCAGTGATCGGCAACCGGCACCGCTCATCGGGGGACGTGAATCCGGGGCTGTTTCGCAGCCATGTGCATTGCCCCTTTTTCGCTGCGATCGTGACAGCGTTTTTCCTCATCTGCTGGCTTGGCGCCCCGGGCCTTGCGTTGGCCGACGATGGGCTGTCGTTCGAGCGCCTTGCCCCGCTCGATCCTGAAGAAGCATTGAAAAGCTTCCGGATTCTCGACGGTTTTCGGTTGGAACTGGTGGCTGCCGAACCGTTGGTTACTGATCCGGTCGACATCGCCTACGATCCAGATGGTCGGATGTTCGTCGTCGAGATGCGAGACTACCCCTATCCGACACCCGAGGGCCAAACACCGCTCGGCCGCGTTCGCATTCTGGAAGACCGCGACGGCGACGGACGCTACGACAGCAGCCATGTTTTCGCAGATCGGCTCGGCTGGCCAACGTCGGTGGCGCTCTACCGCGGAGGTGCGTTTGTCGTCGCCGCACCAGACATCTGGTATTTCAAAGATACCGATGGCGACCTGCGCGCGGACGTGCGGCAGAAGGTGTTTACTGGCTTTGGCAATCGAAACGTTCAGGCCATTGTGAACAACCTGAAGTGGGGCGTTGATCACTGGATTTACGGAGCCACATCCGGCAACGGCGGCATGGTCCGACCGGCCGACGACCCCACCGCGCCGGCCGTATCGCTTGCCCGGCGCGACTTTCGTTTCGACCCTTTTACGCGACGCTTCGAGGCCCTTTCCGGCGGTGCCCGCTTCGGCAACTCGTTCGACGACTGGTATCGACGTTTCATTTGCAACATCCGCAACCCGTGGCGCCACGTCGTGCTGCCCGACCGCTACTTGGCACGAAACCGCCAGCTTTTGGTGCGCGAGGTAGTGCAAGACGTAGTCGAAGCCGGCGATCAGGTGCGGGTGTTCCGCATCAGTCCGGTTGAGCCGTGGCGCGAAGTCCGCGCGCGGCGTTGGGCCGACGAGCGCCGCCCCTATCCTCGCAGCGAACTCGTGGGGGCGGGCTTCGTCACGTCGTCGAGCGGTGTCACCATCTACCGCGGAGCCGCTTATCCGGAACGCTACCGAGGCAACTTGTTTGTGGGCGAAGTGGCTGGCAATCTGGTTCTGCGGCAAGTGCTCGAGCCCGACGGCGTATCGTTCCGAGGGCATCGCGCTCAAAAAGATGTCGAGTTTCTGGCCTCGACCGACACCTGGTTTCGGCCTGTCAATTTCGTCAACGCGCCAGATGGCACATTGCACATTGTCGATATGTACCGTGAAACGATCGAGCATCCTTGGTCGATTCCCGACGACATCAAGGCGCAGCTCGATCTGGAGAGCGGCCGCGACCGAGGCCGCATTTATCGGCTCGTACCCGCTGATTTTCAGCAACCGCCGCAGCCCGCCCTCAGTCAGGCTTCGAACCAACAGCTTGTCGAATATCTGGCCAACGCCAACAGTTGGTGGCGCGAAACGGCTTCGCGGCTGCTCGTCGAGCGGCAGGCCGTCGATGCCGCGACGCTGCTGGTTCAAATGGCGCGGTCGCACCCATTTCCGTTGGCCCGACTGCACGCCCTGTGGGTTCTTCAACGGCTTGGGCAACTCAACGACGAGTTGCTCGCCCACGCACTCCGCGATGAATCGCCTGGAGTGCGGGAACATGCGGTGCGACTTTCGGAATCGCGGCTATCGGCCTCGAAGAGCCTAGCGTCGCACGTCGCCGCGTTGGCCAGCGATCCGGTGCCCCGAGTGCGAATGCAAGTGGCCTTCACGGCCGGCTTTTTGCCGGATGGGCAGCGCACCAAGGTGCTGGTCACGATCGCACGTCGCGATGCGGCCGATCGCTGGATTCGCACAGCGATTCTCAGCTCCATTCCCAGCGGCTCGACGCACGTGTTCGAGACGCTGCTGACCGATGCGCCCTACATGGCGCAGCCCGATCGGGCGACACTGCTCGAGTCGCTCGCCGAACTAGCGGCCGCTTACGACGCGTCATCGGCTGTACGAGTGCTCGAAGCCACGGCCAAACGGTTGCCACACCCCGACTCGGACAGCCCGAACATCGCAAACACGAACAT
>WGDQ01000247.1 GCA_015493185.1 Planctomycetaceae bacterium | reverse complement strand
TTGGCCAACAACGGTCGCATGGCCGAATCGGGCTCCACGCTGTGCACGCAGCCGAGGTAATGGCCCAACTCGTGAACCAACACCTCTACGGCCTCTGGCTTGGTCACGCGCCGCGGCCACTCGCGGACGAGAATGTACGGGTGGAACGGACCGCGTGTCCCGCCGAGCTTTGTTCCACCGCGTTGCGCTTGAATGCGGCCATATTGGCTGGAAAAACCTAGCGCCACCCGTGCCTCGCCGGGTTGAACGGCCCGCTCGAACTCGGCCAACGCTCGAAAAAAATCGAGGTGCGAATCGTCCGACTCCCAACGTCCGAATCCCGTGATCTTCAGTCGCACCCAGGCGTGGCGTTCCAAAATGTTGGATGCCGCAGCAATGCGCTCGCGGAGCCGATCTTGCCACACCTGCGGCGGGGCATCTTCTTCATCGTCGACGAACACCTTAAGCGTTATCTGCGCAAAACGACGCCGACGGCCGTTTTCCAGAATCGGTTGCGTTTTCTGTCGGTGATCGCTCGGGCGCACGGCAACCACGCGGCCGACCGGCGCAATCTGCTCAACGCCCAACTCGGCTATGCTCAGCCCTTCACGGTCGTTCTGAAAGTAGTAGATGTGATAGGGATCGAGCGTGTAACCACGTACCGTTCCATGATCGCGATAGCTGACATGGATGGACCGGCTTGCCTGAATAGGAACCACTTGAGCAGACCGCAACGTGTAGCTCGATTCGCCGCCGCTGCTGAATCGAATCGTCATTTCGATATTGCGCGACGTTCGATTGGCCACGACAACCGTGCCGGCCCATGCCGTGCCGCACAGGCATGCTGCCGTAATAGCCGCCACGAGGCAGCGGCGCAACAGCACGACTGATTTTCCAGCAATCCGCGGTTTCACAAGTTTTCGCATATTTGCAAACACGGCCCGGAACATTCGCAGTCGGCGGTCAAGATGTGTCAAGATGTCTCAACCGCCGAACCGAATGATCTTCTGCCATCGTTGTTTTTTTGATGGCCTCGTGCGGCAACCCTCATGTTGGCCCGTTGCAGTGACATTCGTCAAATCGGATGCCGCTGGACAAGCTGGTCAAAAGCCCAAACCCGGTCCGTCCAATACCGCCGTGCCGACTGTGCCATCGTGAATCTGAAACATTGTCGGAAAACGATCGCTCCAGCCACGATTTCCCGAAGGGCAATATTGGCGACCGTTGCCCTCGATGGCGGCCACACCAGGAATATGGGCCGCCAAACTGGCCGAATGGAGGAATGAAGCCCCCGGGCAGGTAAGATCCTGCACACAGAGAAACATGCCGTACTTCTGTGCCGCCGCGGCCATCAGAAGCGACTCGCTTTGGCCTTTACAGGCTTTCAACGCTACGCCTGAATAGCCAAGCCGACGTGCCAGCCGCAAACTGGCCAAATCGGTCAACGATTCGTCGATCACCACCGGCTTGATTTTGGCTGCCGCGTGCATGCGGTACTCGGGGCGATCGGTCAGGTTCCGCTGTGTTGGTTGCTCGATATACTGCACCCGCTGCAAGGCCGACTTGGAACGCTCCGCCACACCCGCCAAAAAGGCGAGCACGTAGTCGACATTCTCGCACCTTTCGTTGAAATCGAGCGAATAGTGCCACACCTCGACGCCACGCCGGGCCTGCACTTCCGCGGCGACGCGTTCGACGGCAACGAGTCGTTCAACGTCCCATGCGAGATCGTCGCCGTTGAGTTTTATTTTCAAGTGCGTCAGGCCATCAGCAGCAATCCACTCAGCCAACGTCTCGGGCAAGCCATCGCCTACGGGTTCTTCGACGTCGGCGTCCGTGAGCGGGTCGAGCGCGCCGACCAAATGGTACAAAGGCATCGACGGCTTGGCCTTCGGGAGCGTGTAGCGATCCAGATATTCGCCTTGAAATTCCTCGTCGAGATAATGGCCGAGATCGTGCGTCATGTACGAAGGCCCAAGCACACAAAATGCGTTCGCCTCTAGTGCTTTTCCATAAGCATCATGAATGGCCGCATCCAGCGGACTAGCTGCCACAAGCTGCGCAAGCTCGGGCATTGGTTCTTGCAAACCGACGGCCTGGCAGCTTGCTGCGGCCGTTTCCGTACGCCGACGATCGATTTCTTGCGACAAATCGAGCGGATGCCCAGAAACGCCAAGACTTGGTGCGTCGTGCACCAGTTGTGTTGCCAGGCGGATCATGGCCTCGAGCGCAAGTGTCGGATCTGTCGCACGCGGCCACGCCCAAATATTCCCCATCGGCATCGAACCATTTCCGGTGGCGACGCGGCCATCGGCGGTTTCGACGCGCACCTCAACGTCAACAATCACCGCCGAGCGGACAACCTGCCCGCCGAACTTGATGGGGGTGCGAAAATCCAACTGCTGGGTTGCGATGGTGGTTGCCGCAATGCGGATGTCGGTTGGCTTTGGCATGCTTTTGTCAACAATGCTCGATAGTGCTACTGCCTCTGAATGGCATCTCTTCCGTTTGCCCTCTCGAATTTCAGCCTATTCAGCGAAAAATCGAAAATCGAAATTCGAGGCAATGCCAGGAATTGTAACACAGTTCGGAGGTTTTCTCTGCGGTAGGCCACCGAAAGCACGCATGCCGCTAATCTGCTCGCAGCAGCGATTTACACCGCATTGCCCATCGATGCGAACTCGAAGACAAGCAGGCTTAAAACAGGCTGTCCTGTGCATAAGACAGTCTTATCGAGCCCTTGATACGTTTGCCATGCACGCTGCGGCTGAGTTGAAGCACGTTGTCCGTGCAAGCATCGTCGTCGAGGCCAGCGAGCCCACAAATTCCTTGCTTATGGGTACGGCTTAACGTGTGAGCAAACAGCGATGACACCGCTTACGCACGCAGGGCATCATGGGGAACATGCCAGACACTTGGCACAACGCCCAAAGAGAACAGCCATTGGCAACACGGCCGCTACAGGCCC
>WGDQ01000246.1 GCA_015493185.1 Planctomycetaceae bacterium | reverse complement strand
ATTGAAATGACTTCGGCCAACATGAACGCTGGTGCTCCTTCCGGTGGTTGAGAACCATCGTCCCGGCGGTTCGCTCTTCGCCTCGCCGCACGGACCGCGTGCATCGGCAATTTGCCAGCCGATGCACGCGGATAACCATTCGACCTCACATCTTACCGCATGCTTCGTGCGGCGTGCGATGCTCCCGTGAGCGCAACAACAACGCGATGGCCGGCGTGCCGACCACCGCGCTGTTGAATCTCAAATCTTCGTTTGTCTGGCAAACGCACGGAAGCGCTTCGCGCCGGCTTGCCGGCGCGACGAGGCGCAGGCAACTACCGGGCACCCGCGAGCAATCGCCTCGCCCCCAAACGAAGGGGAAAACCGCCCTCGAGCGCCGCGAGCTCCGCGTTTTCACGCCATATGCGTGCGGCGGGCGCCACGGCGGCGGCGCCATGAACGCCCGAAACCAATGGCCAGCATGCTGATCGCGTAAAGCACGACCGAGGCCGGCTCTGGCACGACGAACACGTTGTTCTGCAAGCTGGTGATGCCCGTGTTGCGGCGGATGATGTCGGAAAGCCTTGTGGAACGAATGGCCTCGATCTCCGCAGCCGTGAAATCAGGATCGTTCTCATACCAGAAGCGATCGCCGTAGCGCAGGCGTTCAAACTGCTCCTGCAACACGCGCGCGATCAATTCGCCGACACTAGCCCCAGGCAGGTGGTCTTCGGCAAGCGCGCCGATCCACGGGTCGATGTTGTTCACATCGCCATAAAGGGCCTGCAACGCCATTTGAAGCGTGGTATCGGACGTGATGTCAGAAAAATCGGCCACGGCCGTCAGCCCGTAGGCCACGCGCAGCGTGTTGTAATCGGGCAGGCCATGATCGCGGCCGCGCTGAATGTTCAACGAGGCGAGATCGAAACCGCCCGACCCGGGAGGGCCGAACAAAAAGTTGCGCAGGTCGTCAACGATCATGGTGTCGGTTTCCTGCTGCCGCTGCGATGCCAGCCCTTTGAGAAATTCATCGACATCGCTGCCGGTTTGCAGCAGCGTGGGATCGAAGAACGCATCTTTCAGCGCCAACGGGCCACCGGGAGCCGGCGTTCCATCGCCCTGGAGCCGCAGAAGCTGGGGCGAGAGCATGCTGTGCCCCAAGCGATACATGGCCGTGGAAAACTCATTGATGATCGTCGCATCCACATTGGCGTCGTAGGTGCCCGACGAGCTGGGGGCATATGGGCCGAGCAGCGCCGGCAGGAACTCTTCGTAGGTGATCGCCTGCATCTGGGCGCCGACGATTTTTCGCGCTCGTTGATAAAGCTGCTCGTCGGTCCAAGTGGGATTGGCCGCCGAAAGCTCATCGACCAGGCGGTTGTGTTCGCGCACGAATAGCGTGTGCATGGCAGTGAGGCCCACTTGCTCGTTGGCCCGCACGTCGCCTGCCAGGAAGAGTTGATCGTCGGGAAATGGCCCACCGTTGGCGTTGGGCAGCAGGGCGGTGTTCAAGGGCAACAGATCGCCCCCGCCCGAGGTAAGCAATTTCGCGCCGGTGCCGCCATTGGTGCGCAGGGCGGCAGCGCGAACCGGATCGGAGCCATACACGTTCGAGGCGTCGATATAGGAAGTGATCTGATTGATCTGCTCTCGCGGGTTACCCGGCCCCAAACCGGTGTTGGGATCGTACGCCGAACGATTCAAGGGGATTGTCTGCGTGCCGGTCGACATGGGGTCGAAGTACGGGTCGCCGGTTGGCACGGGAATGTCGAACGGTTCGGACGGATGCTCCGGTTCCGTCAGGTCGATATCGTGGTCGAGAAACTGGCCCCATTGCCAAACGAAGTCGGAAAGGTAACGAGCGTTCAGCACCGAGCCGCTTTGCGCCACAACAGCATTGCTGACTTCACGTGCGCTGGGTCGAGTGGCCCCCGCGGGTGTGGAAATGCCGTCACCATAGTCTGAAGGGGCGACGCGGCGCAATTGGACGTAGCGTCCTGCGCCAGGGTCGGTTGCCGCTCCCCAATCGGGATTGGCCAGATTGTTCATCGT
>WGDQ01000245.1 GCA_015493185.1 Planctomycetaceae bacterium | reverse complement strand
GGGCGTGACGGCGACCGAAATCGAGCAATTGGCGCAAGACCTCAACGAACAGTACATCGCCGAAAACCGCCCCTATCGCATTCGAGGAGAAGGCTCGGGCTTTCGGCTCGTGCTCGACGAGCGATTCGCCTCGTTGCGTGAACGCTTTTACGGTCGTGTGCGCGAAGCCCGACTGTCGCAAGCGGCCGTCGAAGTGCTATCGATCGTGGCATACAATCAGCCGATCACACGCCACGACGTGGAACGGTTGCGAGATCGCCCCAGCCGCAGCGTGCTCACGCAGCTTGTGCGACGACAGTTGCTGGCCATCGAACGCGATCCTGAGAACCGCCGCGTGGTGCGTTACCGCACGACCGAGCGCTTTCTCCAACTCTTCGGGCTCGAATCGATCAACGACCTGCCCCGTGCCCAGGACGTGCAACATCGCTGACCACGCGGCATGCCGAGCGGGCTAGCGCTGCGGTTGCCGGGAAAAGACGGCCCGCTTTTCTGAGAAGCACGGCCGGCTGCATCGTTTCGTTAGTCCGACAACAGCCGCCTCACGGTTTGGCGAACGACAGCGACTTTAGCTGGCGCGAGCAGCGCTGTCAGCGGAAAGTTGATTGAAACGATCAATAAGTTGGTCGACTTCGTCGTCTTGCAAGCCGAAGGGGTCGATCGTGAGTTGCTCGTGTCGTGCGTCGGCTTGCCCCACGAAAATTGGCGGGTCGCCCGCTTCGAGTTGGGCGGCGATCTCGATGGCCGTCAGCGGATGTTGCTGCGTGATGTGCAATCGCACCACCAACCAGCCGGCGGGGTTTGAATGTTCGAGCTCGGCCTGCACTCCGCCGATCGCCGCCAGTTGCTCGGCCAGATAGTGCGACACACGATTCAACCGCTGACACAGCGCCGTTTCATCCGCGGCTTCAAACCGTTCGAGCGCCACCAACAGCCCTACGATTTCTTCCTTGCCCACCTTCATGCCACGGCCAATCCCATGATTCGGCAGTCCGCGGGCGGTAATCTTCGGATCGATCCATTCGGGCGGAGGCCGCCAGAGTTCGGGCAAGTAGTCCATATCGAGCATTTGTAATGCGGCCGAAGCGACCAAATGTCGCCGACCACACAAAATGCCCGACGACTGAGGTCCGCGAATCGCCTTGCCGCCTGAGAAGCAAACCAGGTCGGCGCCGGCCGCGATGAACGAGCGCAGATTCGATTTCGGCGGCAGCGCAGCGGCCGCGTCGACAATAACCGGTACGCTGCGAGCATGTGCCACGCGAATGACTTCCTCCAACGCGAGGTCGGAAAAACCCTCGGCATAGGCCACGGCCGCTGTGCGCTCATTGATGGCCGCGTCAATCTCCCATGGCTGCGGATCGCGCGACCGTTCGGCAAGACCGACTTCAATGATTTTCGCTCCCGCGGCACGTAACGCATGGTCGTAACCACTGCGGTGCGAGCGGGGCATCACGATTTCATGCGGCATCCCGTCGCTATCTGGCAGGCGATCCATCTTGGCCGGATCATCGCCGGCCATGCACGCAGCGGCCGACAGGGTGAGCGCCGCGGCAGCACCACTGGTTACCAATCCGGCCTCGGCCCCGGTGCACTGGGCAATTCGTCGGCTCGCGGCCGCTTGAAGTTGGTCCATGGCCACGTGATGTTGGGCTGCCTCGGTCATGGCCGCAAGCACCTCTGGATCCATCCGTGAGCCGCCAACCCGGGTTAATGTGCCGGCCGCGTTGATGGCCGGTCGGACGCCCAGTTGTCGGTAGATCGAAACCTTCACGTGGAGTCCTCCTCGTGGTCGTGTTTTCGTGAATATCGCGTGCCGCTCAGCACGGCAGCGGCCGCCAGTGTAATCCGTTTCAGGTTCGATGTGCGTTGAAGGAGCCGCGAAAAGCGCTGGCTCAAACTTCGAGCACCCGCTTGGCGAGCAGTTCGCGCCACGTTGGCTTATTTGGGCAGCAGTTCTGACTTTGCGTCCGGCGTCTCTGGCCGGTTTTTTTGAAGTATGAACCCCATCCGATGTTCCAAGCGTGCCTCGTATGCCCCGGCACAACGCGGGGTTGCGGAGGGCATCAGAGCACCAAATGGGCCGGTTCGGCCTGAGAAGATGTATGGTGCCATAAAACCGGTGCTGCAAGAGTGACACACACGCGTCGTCGTCCGGGTATGAATTGGCAGGATCATCGGCCAACTATGGTCGTCCCGCCAAGCATGGCTAATTGAACTGACCTGGCGAACCAAAGCCGGCTGCCGTAACTCGGCCGCCCTTTGTGAGCCCGTGCGCGGACGATGGCTTCGAAGTGGGCATCTGTCTTCTTGCCGTGCGTGGCAAGATGGATGGTTGTCATGGTGCTCTGAAGCACAGCCCGTTGTGTGTCAGAACGAGTCGGTTCTTTACGGTCGGCACGTGCCAGCACATTGGCTGGCGAAATTTGTTCTGGCTGCCGGTGGTTAAAGGTGGTCAGCCTGGCGCCGTCCAAGGGACGTCACTTCGGACGTGTCATCCCGGGGGCCGGTGGAGATTGGCTCATTTTGCCTGCCTTTCGCTGAAGAAAAATCCTTTTTCGACAATCGGCTGCTGCAAACTAGGCAGCAGGCGTCGCCATGCGGGGCCCTGTTGGGGGGCAGTTCGGTTGGTTGCTCGCCGAACGGTGGTCCATTATGTTGTGAAGTCTCACGCAAACAGAAATCGTTTGCCGCAATTCCCGAAGGCTAGCTGAAAAAGAAATTCATTCTGGCCGCGAGCGGTCAGAATGCACCAGCTCTACGTTGCTCGAAGCTCAGGGCATGCATTCCTCGCATGCGCGTGCGACGGGACACGTTGAGCGGAATCCGTTTTGCCCTACTCTAGCCAATGAAGCCATTTTTTTAACGAGTCTTCATGGAAGACCGCCAGCCAAGTGGCCTGGCGGCCGCGAACCGTCGCGGGGTCGCGAGAAAGGCCTTGTCGAACATTCCCGGAAAAAGAAAGAGCCCAAAAGAGCCCACAGGCATGATTTTTCTGGGGGCTCCGCAGGTCTACCGG
>WGDQ01000244.1 GCA_015493185.1 Planctomycetaceae bacterium | reverse complement strand
TTCAAGAACCGTTGGCTCAACGCCGACGAGTGGACTCGCGCCCTCGAGTCGCATGGGCTGAAACCGCATGACGTACACCAACGCGTGGTGATGATGGATCGCCGCTGCATGCGGGCCGTGGGTGCCTACGGCGGCCTGGCCGAAGTGCTGATGAGCGGCTATCCCGTCGAGGTGGCGTCGCAGGCCCTGCAAGAAGCGGTCGATCCGGCCTTCGACGCCATTGGCGGCGATGCGATTCCGAAAAACTGGTTGGAGGTTTGGGCCACCAAGGGCTGAGCCCGCATCGGCGGCTCAGCGCCGTCGCCGGCATCACAAGAAACGCGGCCCCGTCAGCCGAGCTGCACCGACGCGCGACGATCATCACGACGGTGTGTCGGACAGCGCCAAGGCATTGGCAATCGGTCGACGCGTTCGAATCCGGCGCGGACGAAACATTTCTGCCGGCTCGGCTGCAATTCGCCTTGATGTTTTTGCCCGTTGCCACGACAACATTCCTGACGAATCACGAAGACAGCGATCGCGACGTTCGAAATGCGTCGGCGGTCGAAAACGGACCGGAGAAGGCTGGCAAACCGCCTGCGGTGCTCGCCGCCTCGAACGGAGAGTTTCGCGTGACTGCGGCCCATACCAATGCCAATCGTTCGCCGTGGCAAACGCCGCTCGATCTGAGCGGCCAGGTTGCGGTGGTCACCGGTGGCAGCCGCGGAATCGGCCGGGCGGTGGTTCACAGCCTCGCCCAGCGCAAATGCCGCATCGTGGTTGCCGCACGCAGCGCCGAAGCGGTTGCCGAAGTGGTCGACGCGCTGCCCGAGGCGGTCGGTTTTCCGGGCTGCGACGTGCGCGATGCTGACTGCGTAGAGTCTCTGCTCCATCATGCCGAAGAACGCTTCGGGCGGGTCGACATTCTGGTCTGCAGCGCCGGCATCGGGCAAAGCCCACGTGCTTCGCGCGGCGCGCCGCAGGCCGTAATCAGCATGGACGACGTGGCCTTCGACGACGTGGTTGATACGAACTTGCGCGGCTTGTTTCTCACGGCACGGGCCGCGGCAAGGCGGATGCTCGCGCAGCGGTCGGGGCAGATTATCGACATTTCATCGGCCCGCGGCGCACGCCGTGGGCAGGGTTACGGTGCGGCCTATTGTGCGTCGAAAATGGCCGCTCGGGCCATGATGGAAGCCATGGCCGAAGAACTGGCACCTTACGGCATTCGCGTCATGTCGCTGCTTCCCGACGCGGTCAATACTTCGTTGATCGCCGGTACCACACTGGCACCACGCGGTGCTTTGGAACCAGATTGGGTGGGCGAGTTCGTGGCGGAAATGCTTTCGATGCCCCTCGATGCCACGTTCGACAAGCCCTTGCTGGCGCCACTCGGCGCACGGCAACGCACGACGCGATCGAATTCAGCCCCGAAACCTGCGAGAGAAACATCGTGAACGATCTTCGTGACATGCATGTGATCGTAACCGGCGCGGCCAGCGGCATTGGATGGGCCACCGCGCAACTGCTCGTGCAGCGTGGCGCCCGGGTGATGGTCGCCGACCTGAAGCCTGAGGCCGTCGAGGAGGCGGTTGGCCGTTTGCGCCAGATCGATGGTCCCCCACCACTAGGCCAGCCGTGCGACGTACGGCAGCCCGACGACTGCGAGCGCCTTGTGGTCGCAGCGGTCGAGGCGTGGCAAACCATCGACGCGCTGGTGCACTGTGCCGGGGTGCTCCGGCCACCGGGAGGACGTCCGCTGCCCCTGCACGAATTAACGCCCGACGAATACGACTTCGTGGTGGGCACCAACCTGCGAGGCACGTTTCTTGTAAACCGGGCCGTGCTTCGCCAGATGGTGAAACAAAAATCCGGTCAGATCATCAATCTTTCCTCGACCAGTGGCCGGCGAGGCCGCGCGCTGGATTCGATCTACAGTGCCTCGAAAGCAGGCGTGATCGGCTTAAGCGAATCGGTGGCCGAGGAAGTTCGCCCCTATGGCATTCGGGTGCAAACGCTGCTGCCCGACGCGGTCGACACGCCGTTGTGGCAGCAAAACGGTCCGCTTCCACCTCCCCCCGGATCGTTGCCCGCCGAGCGCGTGGCCGAGACGATCGCATTTTGTCTCAGCCTGCCGACCGATGCCTATTGCGACAATCTGGTCGTCGCTCCTCTACGGGTGCGGCGGATGCGCAGCCGACGTTCGAAAAAGGAAGAATCGCAGTGAACCAGCGTCGTACGGTTTGGATCCGACTGTTGGTGCTCGTCGTTATTTGGTCTGGGGCCGTTCTGCTGTTTCGTAATCATCGTCCGGCTGGAGCCAGTGCCGTGAGCCACGACGTCGATTTCCAAATCCAACACCAGGGACGCACACGCTACTACAGCGTTCACATCCCGCGGGGCTACGACGGACGCCGGCCGCTGCCCGTGGTGCTGGTGCTTCATGGCGGCGGCGGCGATGCACGCATTACCCGTGTGCAAACCCAAATGGATCAGGTCGCCGATCGCTTCGGCTTTCTGGCCGTCTATCCCGAGGGCACCGGGCTGTTGCGGCACAAGCTGCTTACCTGGAACGCCGGCCGTTGCTGTGGCTATGCCGTGAAGCGCCGAATCGACGACGTGGGCTTTATCGCCGCGCTGCTCGACGAGCTGCCCCGCCGCGTGCCGATCGACCGCGAGCGTGTTTACGCCACGGGCATGAGCAACGGGGCCATGCTTTGCTACCGGCTCGCCTGCGAAATACCCGAGCGGATTGCGGCCATCGGGCCGGTTTCGGGCACGATGGGCGTCGATGGTCCACGTCCGCGGCGAGCGATGCCCATTATTCATTTCCACGGCATGCTCGACCGCAATGCCCCCTATCGAGGCGGCGTGGGAGCCAACGCCATCAGCCCTGTGCCACATCGTAGCGTCGACGATACCATCCGCTGGTGGTGCGAGGTGAACGGTTGCGACTACGAACACCCGCAAATCACGCGCAGCCGTGAGACGGTGGTGAAAGTGTACACACCAGCAGGAAAAAACGTGGATGAGGCGCCGGCGCCGATCGTCCTCTACCAGCTTCTCGAAGGTGGCCATACCTGGCCGGGAGGGGTCGACGTTACCGAGCGATTCCACACCGGCAAGCTCGTCCGTTCGGTGCACGCCAGCTCGATCATGTGGAACTTCTTCCGCCAGTTTTCCACACGTGGCCGGCTGCCCCCTCAGCCGTAAGCGACCGAACAATGCCGGAAACCGGCAAAAAGAAAGCCCGCTTCGCGGCGGGCCGGGCAGTTCGATAGAAAAAACGCTACGTGCTCGCCGCTCGCATGCGGCGGTGTGCCGCTCAAAAGATGCATATATGCATGGGCGGCATCGCTATCGGTGGGAAATGCCGGAGAGAGGACTCGAACCTCCACTCCCGTAAGGGAACATGGTCCTGAACCATGCGCGTCTGCCAGTTCCGCCACTCCGGCTAACTCGGGGCTGTGGTATGTCGACACGCTTCGCAAACCGCACCGCGCCACAACAATGGCTCTTCGCCCCGGCAGCGGCACCGCACGCGAAACGGGTAACATCCGTTCCTTCGTTCTTATATGCCGCAACCGCCTGGAGTTCAAGTCCTGGCATCGCGCGATGCGCGGCGTGCTCGAATCGGTGCCGCAG
>WGDQ01000243.1 GCA_015493185.1 Planctomycetaceae bacterium | reverse complement strand
CTGCCAGCCGGGCACGCTTTGCGCGGCGACCGTTCGAACCACCATGTGGCCGCGACACAGAGCGCAAACCAAATGAGAAACACGGGCCGGCAAAGAGCCGCTAGTGCCAAGGTGGCACCGGCTGCGGCGGCCGAAATGGTTCGCGCACGAACGGCATGGTGGTGCAACGCGGTACACGCAATCACGGCCAGCAGCGTGGCCAGTGTTTCGGTCATGACGAACCGCGACCAGTAGATGAGCAGTGGATCGAAGGCCACGAGCAGCGCCGCGACCATCGCCCAGCGACGTCCCAGACCGGCCGACTGCGCCAAACCGGCGACCAGGCAAACGGTGGCCACGCCCATGAGCCAGTGCAGCAGCGCGATGCCCAGCCGGTCGCTACCAGGCAACATTTCCACAACGGCCAACATCAGCGGGTAAAGTGGCGGTCGAAACGCGGTGGGGTGGCCATCGATGGCGTAGGTGCCGTGTTGCGCTAGCGTTTGTGCCAGAGCGCGGTAACCATCGGGGTCGGCGGCGAGCGACTGTGCGGCAGAGAGTAGCGCCGCGCCGCGAACGATAGCGGCGGCCATCAGCACGGCGAGCCACGCCCGGCGGCTCAGCGGGGTGCGGGCCGATGCTTGTTGAGAAGTTGGCCATTGGCTCTGCGGTGATGATGGCCTGCTGCTGGTGTGCTGCAATGCGATGCCTTTCCCGCTAGGGGGCGTGAAGTACAATGCCGCAAAAGGTGATCATGCGAGAGATTCGTTTGGGCAGTGCAGTGTTGGCGAATACGGTGCAAGGTGTCGGGGTGGGCGGAATGATTCAGCGGGCCGGTTTTCATACGGGAGTGGTGGACTCCACTATCTTATAGCGCATGGCGAACGCGAATCCTTTTTCTTACTACGTGTCGGTGTGGCTTGTACGCTGGCGATGGTGGTTGCTGGCGATTGCCGCCTTGCTGGTTGTGGTGGCCTATCCGTACTCTCAGCGGCTTTCGTTCGATCGTTCGATCGAGAATATGTTCGCCCCTGACGACCCGCTGCTGAAGCCATACCGGCAGTTGAAACGCGTGTTTGCAGGCAACGAGATTGCGTTAGCGGCCTATGAAGATCCGCAGTTGATGACGCCCGAGGGCATCGCCCGCGTGCGGCGATTGACCGAGTTGCTGGCCGCCGTGCCGGGCGTGCAATCGGTGTTGAGTTTAACAACCACGCCGCTGGGCGAAGGGATCATCGACACGACAAATCCGCTCGCCGAGCGGTTTCAAGAGTTGTTCGAAGGCTACACGGTGAGCGACGATCGCACGGTGGCGGCGGTGGTTTGCATGCTGGTGCCGCAAGATCAGACCGACGCCTCGCGCGATGCGGCGGTTGAGCAGCTTCGCGAGATTGTCGAGGCCCCGCCGTATGGCGGCGTGTTGACCGGCGAACCGGTGATGGTGGTCGAGGGATTTCGCTACGTGGATGAAGATGGTGCCCGGCTCGGCCGCACGTCGACGGCGCTGTTGATGCTGACGATCATTTTGTGTTTCCGCAGCCTGCGGTGGACGATCGCGCCGATCGCGATGGTGAATGTTACGCTGATTCTGACCAAGGCGACGCTGGTGGTGTTGGGCTTCGAGCTGAGCATGGTCAGTTCGATGATGTGGGCGATCGTAACGGTGACGGGCATCGCGATGGCCATTCACATCGTGGTTCGTTTTCGCGAAGCCCGTGGCATGGGGTATTCGACCGGCGATGCGTTGATCGCTTGTGGAACGGCATTGGCCGCGCCGATCGCCTGGACCTGCTGCACCGACGCGGGCGGGTTTGGTTCGCTGCTTGCTGCCCGAGTGGGACCGGTGCAAGACTTTGGCGTGATGATGCTGCTGGCCTCGTTGTTGGCGATTGTAAGCGCCGCACTGGTGCTGCCTGGGTTGGTGCTGTGGGGGCGCGTGGATAGCGACCCGCAACGAGCCTGGGGCGAAGGCGGACTCGATTTCGGTTTGCGGGAAGTGGTGCGCGTGGTGGAAACCTGGCCGCGGAGTTTGGCGGTGCTGAGCGTGGTGGTGGTGGCCACCGCGGCGATCGGCTATCGCTGGCTCGAGGTGGAAACCGATTTCACGAAGAACTTTCGCGCGTCGAGTCCGATCGTCAAGTCGTATGAATTTGTCGAGAATCGGCTTGGCGGGGCCGGGGTGCTGGACGTGATTGTGCCGGTCGAGGGAAAGTTGGACTGGGCGTTTCTCGATCGCGTGCAGCGGTTGGAAGAGCGATTGCGCAACGAGGTGCGCGTGCGCGACGCATCGGGCCGGCTCGTGCCCGGACTGACGAAGGTGCTGAGTGTGGCCGACGCCATGGCGGCCGTGTCGGCCGAGGGATTTCGAAAAACGGTGGGGCTCGATTTTTTCCTGACACAGTTTCAAAGCCAGATGCCGGCCGCGATGCAGTCGCTGCTGGGAACCGATCCGGAATCGGGTCAAACATGGTTGCGAGTGATGCTGCGAGCGCAGGAACGGCAACCATCGGCGGAAAAAGACCGGGTGATCGAGCAGGTTTCGCGCATCACGCGGGAGGAATTCGGCGGCGAGGCGCAGGTGACGGGCTTCTTTGTGCTGCTGACGAATTTGATCGACAGCATGATCCGCGATCAGTGGTTCACGTTTTCCATTGCACTGGTGGCGATCGGGCTGATGATGCTGGTGGCGTTTCGCAGCGTGGGCATGGCCGTGGCGGCACTGATTCCCAACGTGTTGCCGATCATCGTGGTGACCGGGTTGATGGGATGGCTGGGCGTGCGGATCAACATGGGCTCGGCGATGATTGCCGCCGTGTCGATGGGGTTGGCGATCGATTCGTCGATCCACTACATCTCGATGTTTCGCTACTTGCGCCATATGGGCATGCCGCTGGACGAGGCGATTGGCGCGGTGCATCAGAGCGTGGGGCGGGCGATGACCTTTTCCACACTGGCGCTGGTCGTGGGTTTCAGCGCGCTGGTGCGCAGCGAGTTTGTGCCGATCATTTACTTCGGCGTTCTGGTCAGCTTGGCGATGCTGGGCGGATGGGTCGGCAACCTGGTGGTGTTGCCGCTGCTGCTGCGGGCCTTTGCGCTGCGGACCGAGCGCAAAGCCCGTGAGGGAACCTTGGTGCCCGTGGGGCAGCAGATGGCGGCCGAACCGTAGAAGGCCGCCGACTCGACGTGAGGCGAACCGTGGGTTGGCGGGTTGGGCGCGTGGCACACCACGGGTTGGGTTGAAGCGGTTTTTGGCGCACCGCGATGATTGCATGCCGGCGCGTGGCCCGTGAGGCGGTGTGGCCGTTTATTCGTGGATCGCGTAGAGAACGAGATTGACGGCAAGGCGTGCGGCGTCGTCGCGCGCGTAGCCGGCGCATTGCAACGACTCGTGGTGTTCGAGCGCGCAACTGATATCGTAACGCGAAAAGAGCACGCCATAGCGCTCACCGATGCGGACGCCCTCCAGATCGGGCGGTAACTGCTGCTGCACGACCTTCAGCGGGCCGGTGTCGTCGGCTTGTTGAGGGCGGCGACGCCGGAGCGTGGAGAGATCGAAGCCGCCGAACCGCGGCGTGAACATCGGGTGATCGGGCGGAACGCGCTCGAGCGGGGCGTCGGGAAAAACGAGCTTCATTTCATGGCGGAACGATCGCGTGAAGGCATCGTTGCCGCAAATGCTGTCGGCGATCAGCACCCCGCCTCGCTCGACGAACGCTCGCAGGGCCTCGCGTTCGGCCGGGCTGAAGGAAAACGCATTCTGACCGTGCATGAAGGCGATGGCATGATCGAACAGGCGCGGGTCGGTCAGTGCCAGATCGTGGCGATCGAGCGCGACACGGATGCCTTTTTCGCGCATCAAGATTTGTGAGAGGTTGGCAAGCGCCTGAGGGGCACGATTCCAGCCGCCGGTGTGCCGTAGCTTGGCAATTTGAAGCGCGGCCCGTTGGATGTTGTCTTGCGCGAGCGGGCGGGCCTGTGTTTGCCAGAGATCGTCTTTGTAGCGGACTTCGCGATTCGTGGCATAGGCCAGTACGTTGATGCCCAGCGAGAGGGCCGCCTGTATTTCGTCGCGGACGGCGGGCGGATAGCTGCGTTGGCGTCCGGGGCGGGCAAGCTCCCAGAAGCAGGAGAGATCGAGCGGCGAATAGACGACGCTGGTGCGGCAGCCGACATCGACGCCCCATAGCGGCTTGATGTATTGCGGATCGACGACTTCCTCGGCTCGCCAGATGGGATGGTCGGGTTCGAGCAGGCGCAGCCGATACTCGGGTTCGGGAAACATGCGGGCGATCAGCTCGCGAAAGCCTTTGTCGAAGGCGGCGTCGCCACAGCAGCCGACCGCGAAAAGGAAGCCGCCGCGGTCGATGTATTCTCGCAGGTTGCGGACCTGCTGGTCGGTGAAGACGGGTTTCTTGCGGCCCGAAAGGTAGAGCACCGGCGATTGCAGTAGATCGTCGACCGTGGCGGCATGGGGATCGACGATTTGCCAACTGAGCGGGCGGTGCCAGCGGGTTTCGACGTAGCGCGTGAGATTGAGCGCATCGCTGCGGTGCAGGCTCCAGTCGGAACCAGCGTGCTGGATTTTCGACAGCAGAACCGGACGCCGGCCTTTGGCCAAAAACAGCAGCGCGAAGCTGGTGCCGATGAGCGGGTTTTCTTCGCCGTGGCCGCGGCCACGCCAGAAGCCGGAAAGCTTGTCTTGCGAGCGGACCAGCATTTCCGCTCCTTCGCGATACCAGTCGTGCTGGTTGTTGCCGGTGCCGAAAAAGCGGCGAGCCGTGAGGCGACCCGCCCGCTCGACGCCATAAAGGTAGTAGAGCAGCCAGCTCGCGTAGCCGGGGTGAGAGTAGACCGAGAAGTTGCGTCCGAGCCAATCGAGGGCCCGCTCGATGGCGTCGTCTCGCTCGGGCGATTGGCAGCATCGGATGCGCTGGCCATCGACGCGTGCGTCGCCATCGGAAAGTTTTTCTTGGGCGATGGTCAGCGAAGCGATGCCGGCGCACGTCATGCTGCCACGGCCCTGCGAGCGGGGTTGATAGCCCCAGGAACCGTTGGGGTTCTGGGCTCTTTTCCAATAGGCGAGCACGGCTTTCCAGGTGTGCTCGCTTACCGGCACGCCCACGCGTTCGGCTTCGTGCAGAGCGAGCACGGCAAACTGGGCGTTGGAGTTGTCGCCGGCTCCGCTGGCTCTGCCGCCCGGCCCCGAGGCCGGACCACCATAGGACCAAGAGCCCTTGTTCGGCCCGTGCTTGATTTGCCAGCTTTCCAACAGCCGGACGTTGCGGCGGATGAGCCACGCATCGCGCTGCGGTTCGGCCATGGCGAAGACCATGGTTTGCAACGATACGACATACGTGCGGTTGGATTCGAACGAACGCAGGTGTTCGAGCGCCTTTTGAATGACAGGATCGTCGGGCGGCACGCCTGCGTGCAGCAGGGCCAAGGTTGACAGGGCACTGACGCCTCCGGTAAAGCCGGTCCACTCGGGCCACGAGCCGTTGGGCCGCTGCTGCGTTTTTAGCCAATCGGTGCCCCGCTCGATTGCCTGCTGAACGGCGGCGGCTTCGATGTCGGCCCGCGCTGTGGTTGATGTGAACAGCAGCAGCGAACACAGGGTCCCCCATACGATGGCGGCTCGCGCCGCACGACGGATCGTGCGGTTTGGGAGAAGTTTGACGATAGGGATGATCGTTTCGCGATGTCGGGTTGTGCCGACGGGCACGCAGCAGAGCAACACACGGCGAGCGGCGGACATTGCCGAAGCGGCGGTCGGTTGTGCCGGCAACCGGCCAACGCGGGAAAACGACCGCAGACGACGGGCAAACACCGCGCAGCAGGCGAAAACCGCGCAGCGAGCAGACGAACGGTTTGTAAACTTCGCGTAAAGCTGCATGAGATGCCGCCGGGCTGTGTTTTCAACAGGCGTGTCGGCCTCTGGCGCCGTTTCGAGGAGCGACCGCTGGGGTCCATGTGCGACCGATTGGCAAGGCGAATCACAATTGCCGACAACACAGTGGCTTACGGTTCGCTGCTTTGGGCCGCTTCATTGCTGGCCTTTGGGGCGAGCGATAGAATCGGTGTACGTGGAGTGTCGTAGAGTTGTTTCATATCAGAGTTTAGGGAACTTTGAGCCGGCAGACAAAAGATCGGCCGAGCCGCCATGTCGCGTTTGTTTTTCTTTCCACCGATTTGCTGTGGACGGGGCGTTTCGGACACATAAACGGTGCTTCGCAAACACCCTCCTGACCGAATGGTGACGGTTGAACGACACACACGACCGATCTAGACACCATGGGCACACGAGAACAACAGCCGAGCAGGCTTGCGATTTCAAGAACGGAACAGTCACGGCGCCGAGACTGATGAAGCGGTGGCGCGACGTTCACCTGTTTGTCCGGCCTTCTTTTTCTTTGTCGAGATGGCCCGATAGATGGGACGACCGCTTGTTGATGGAGCATACCGGTGCTGTGTTGGAGGGCGTTGGGCGGATTGGGGCCTCGTGACTCGGTGATGTGATGGGGTAGTGGATCGGTTGCCGCGTGGGGCAACGGAGATCCGTTGGTAAAGGTTTCTCGCAATCAGAGCAAGGACACGCGTTGGCCACCAAGTCTCGAAATTTGGGCGATGTGCTTCAGGAGTTTCGGCAGCATCGCCAATTGATGCAGAGCGAACTGCAAAAGGTGATCGTCGGTCAGGACGACGTGATCGAGCAGATTTTTGCCGCCATTTTCACGCGGGGACACTGCCTGCTGGTGGGTGTGCCGGGACTGGCCAAAACGCTGATGGTGAGCACGCTGGCACGGATTCTGGACATCCGCTTCAAACGCATTCAGTTTACCCCGGATCTGATGCCCTCGGACATAACGGGCACGAATGTGCTGGAAGAGGACGAGCACGGGCGTCGGAACTTTCGCTTTGTCGAGGGGCCGGTATTCACGAATATTTTGCTGGCCGACGAGATCAACCGCACGCCGCCCAAAACGCAGGCCGCGCTGCTTCAGGCCATGCAAGAGCGCGAAGTGACCGTGGGGCAGCAGACGTACCCGTTGCCGGAGCCGTTTTTCACGATCGCCACGCAAAACCCGATCGAGCAAGAAGGCACGTATCCGCTGCCCGAGGCGCAGCTCGACCGCTTCATGTTCAACGTGAAGGTGGACTACCCCACGGCGGAGCAGGAAGAGCAGATACTGGCAGCTACCACGCGGGGCGAAAAGCCCGAGATTCGCAAAGTGCTTTCGGCGCGGGCGATCGTGAATTTGCAGAAGCTGGTCAGTTCGGTGGCCGTGAGCCCGTATATCATAAAGTATGTATCGGCCCTGGTGCGGGCGACGCGTCCGGCCGATGCGTCGGCACCGGAGTTCGTGCGACAGTTGGTCGATTGGGGAGCTGGCCCCCGGGCCGGACAGTTTTTGATACATGGTGGCAAGGCGTTGGCGGCGATGGACGGTCGGTTTTCGGTGGCGATCGACGACATTCGCCGTGTGGCGATTCCTGTGCTGCGGCATCGGGTGAGCACCAACTTTCAGGCGCAGGCCGAGGGCATGAGCAGCGAAAACGTGATCGAGCGGTTGCTCGATGAGATTCCAACGCCCGAGATCCCGAAGTTCGATCC
>WGDQ01000242.1 GCA_015493185.1 Planctomycetaceae bacterium | reverse complement strand
GGCCAAGGTACAGGTCATAGGCAGGACCGCAGACGGGGCATGCCGTGGCTTGCGCGTGATAGCGGCGATCAAGCGGATTGTCGTACTCGGCCCGGCAGTGCGAGCAAAGCCGCCACGGGGCCATCGAGGTATTGCTTCGGTCGTAGGGTAAGCGATGCACGATCGAGTAGCGCGGGCCGCAGTTCGTGCAATTGATGTATGCATAGCGGTAGCGGCGGTCGGTTGGATCGGCCATTTCGCGCAAGCACGCCTCGCACACGCACAGATCGGGCGCCACGCGAACCGTGGCGCGACTGTGCCGGTGGCTTTGCACAATCTCGAAACGCTCGTATCCCCGCGATGGCGTTGGCCGGCACCGCATTGCCGCGATTTCAGCCGCCTGGGGCACGCGCGTGGCCAGCGCTTCGAGAAATCTGCCCAGCAGAAGGCCGTCGGCCGCCTCGGCGTGAATTTCGACGCCCTGTTGTGTGTTGCGTACCCAACCCGCAATGCCGAATTCAGCGGCCAATCGGTAAACGAACGGCCGGAAGCCCACGCCCTGAACCACACCCCGAATCAATATGCGGCGTGCGGCCGACGCGCCACGGCCGATCGGCAAACGGTCAGTTTGCGACATGGTTCTGGTCCATCAACCCCCAGAAAAAAACGCACTCTGGCCGCGCGTGGCCCCCCAAAAAACCGGCCGGCGCTATGTCCTACGAATCCTACGAAAAACTCGACGCGCCCCTTCAGATGCGCCTGCCCCCAGTGTGTCTGATCCGATGAGGTCTTGCCCGGCCTTGGCTGACCCAAGCAATTGCTCGACAAGCTTCCATGAGCGAGTTTCCATCACGATCGGAAGTCGGTTCAGCAGATGCGAGGCAGTGGTTCGCCCACTTGCATGGCCACGACGCGCTGTCCGCCGATTTCGGTGCGTGCGACCACCATGGTCGGGTGTTGGTCGGTCACATGGCCAATCACCGCAGCACGCTGCCCGAGCGGGTGTGCTCGCATGCATCGAATCAGCGGCTCGGCCGCCTCGGGTGCGACCACCGCAACGAGCTTGCCTTCGTTGGCGACGAACAGCGGATCCAGGCCGAGCAAATCGCAGGCCGAACGCGTGACGGGGTTGATCGGGACCGCGCCTTCCTCGATCACCATGCCCACCTGCGATGCGGCCGCGATTTCGTTCAGTGTCGAAGCCACGCCGCCCCGTGTCGGATCGCGGAGGGCACGGATACCATCGCCGTGGGTCTCGATCATCGCGGCCACGAGATCGGCCAAAGGTGCCGTGTCGCTGCGGATGATCGAGTCGAACTGCAAACCCTCGCGCACGCTCATAATGGCCATGCCATGATCGGCGATTGTGCCGCTTACGATGATGGCGTCGCCCGGCCGTGCCCGATCGGGCCCTAACCGCACCGAAGGCGCCACGCTGCCCACGCCCGCCGTGTTGATGTAGCAACCATCGCCGTGGCCACGTTCGACCACTTTCGTATCGCCAGCAACGATGGTCACGCCAGCCGCCCGCGCGGCACGGGCCATTGCCTCGACAATGCGGCCAAGCTGCTCGACGGGAAACCCTTCTTCCAGAATGAACCCCGCACTAAGAAACCGAGGTACCGCGCCACACATGGCCAGGTCGTTCACCGTGCCGTTGACGGCCAATTCGCCGATCGAACCACCCGGGAAAAAAAGCGGCTGTACGACATACGAATCGGTGGTAAAAGCCAATCGGCCGCCGTCGCCATCGAGCACGGCCGCATCGTCGAGCAAGCCCAGCGCGTCGTTCTGAAATGCCGGTAAAAACAGGTGCTCGACCAACTCGGCCGAGAGCTTGCCACCACTTCCGTGGCCAAGCACGATCGACGGATAATCTCGCAGTGGAAGCGGACACGTCCACGATGTCATGTTGCGATGGGTTGTCATAACGAATCAACCAGAATCGAGGTGCCAAGCGCGACGGTTTTTTCCGACGCCAACACAACAACAACAGCAACCACTACTGATTGGTTGATCGCGGGCGCTGAAATGCGGACGCCTTCCCAACGCACCTGCGACCGTTCACGAAATGCCTTTGTCTGCGAGCAAAGCCGATCATCGAACACGAGAAACACGAAAACACGATGCCGTAGCAAACCGCCTGGCATTTCGCTCGACAGGGCAGCCGCCCGCAGGTGCTGAGCGGGACTCGGCAGCACAAAAGGCACGGGTTACGACACCGATCGTACCGCTTCAAGCATTGGCTGTTCGGGCTCTCTTGCGCGTTGAGGTCTGGTGGCTCCTTTTCGTGCACGGATGATTTTTCGTCGGCCCTGCTCACGTGGTGCTCGCACGATCTTGCGGCCTGCTCGGCGAAAGCTCAGCAAAGCGCCCGTAGTGATAATAGGCGGCACAGGCGCCTTCGGCAGAAACCATTGTGGCGCCCAGGGGCGTTCGCGGCGTACACTGCTTGCCGAAGGCCTCGCACTGGTGCGGCTTGAGCGTGCCTTGCAGCACCTCGCCACTACGGCAAAGGCGTGGCTCGGCCGTGGTGATCGATTGCATCTGAAAGCGCGCGCCGGCGTCGAACTGACGGTAGTCGGCTCTGAGCTTCCAACCGCTGCGGGGAATGACGCCGATGCCGCGCCACGCACGATCGGTGACTTCGAACACCTCGGCTAGCATTTTCTGGGCCGGCTGGTTGCCGTGGTAGGTAACGACACGGGCGTAGGCGTTTTCCACTTCGGCGCGGCGCAATTCGAGTTGGATGACGGCGCGGCGAATCCCTTCGAGAATATCGAGCGGCTCGAAGCCGGTGATCACGATCGGCACGCCATATTTTTTGGCCAGCGGTGGATATTGCCAGTAGCCCATCACACTGCACACATGGCCCGCGGCCAGGAAAGCCTGCACGCGGCTGGCCGGTGAATTCAAAATGGCCTCGATCGCCGGGGGCACCAGCACGTGCGAGACGAGCATGGAAAAGTTCTTCAATCCCAAGCGGCGAGCCTGATAGACCGCCATGGCATTGGCCGGGGCCGTGGTTTCAAAACCGATGCCGAAAAATACCACCTCGCGGTTCGGATGCTGCTGCGCGAGCCGGACCGCGTCGAGCGGCGAATACACCACGCGAACGTCGCCGCCGCGGCCCTTGACCGTAAACAAGTCGCCCGAAGTGCCAGGCACACGGAGCATATCGCCAAACGAACAAAACATCACACCCGGCGTAGCGGCGATGGCCAATGCCCGATCGATCACCTCCAACGGCGTGACACACACCGGGCAACCGGGGCCGTGGATCAATTCGATCTCGCTCGGCAACAACTGGTCGATGCCGTTGCGGATGATCGAATGGGTTTGCCCACCGCATATTTCCATGATCGTCCATCGCTCCCGCGTCCGGCGGCGAATATCGGCCGCCAGAGATCGGGCCAACCGACCATTGCGGAATTCGGAAAGGTATTTCATGGTTGCCCGGCTTCGAGCGTAAAGCGATGTGCGGTGAGAAAACGGCTGTGCTTTCTTTTTCAGAACGACGAACGTGCGGCGCGGACTGCGTACACCGGCGTGTTCGGGCCAGGCTGAGAAGCGGACCAGCAGATATTGCGGTGTGTAGCGCGTCGTTGCGGTGCGAAGACACCGCAACGATCGCATGGTTGTCAGGCTCGGCCGCAACGCGGTGTTCGATAGCTCAATCGTTCAATCGTTCAACGGTTCAAAGACTCGATGGTTCAATGACTCTATGATTTGATGACTCGATGATTCGATTCGTCTTTCGAACGTTCGAGCGGGCTTTTCGAACAGAATGCTTCGCTCACGAACCGCTTTGTCCCGGCGACCAGGGGCAGGCCGGCGGAGCGACGCCGCCTTCCGCGTCATCGGTGCCGAACTCGTCGACCAAAAGGCCCATTTCCTCAAATGTTTTCAGGGTGGCCTGCGCCGTGGCCTCATCGATTTTGCTGATGGCAAAACCAACGTGCACGATCGCGTAGTCGCCCACTTCCAGCTCAGGAACGTAGGCAAGGCAAACCTCTTTGACCACGCCGCCGAAGTTGACCCGCCCCATGCGGGCCCCGTTCTCCTCATAGATCTGCTGGATTTGCCCGGGAACAGCCAGACACATGGCTCACCTCCCACCGTGCCAGGAAACACACATCCTTGATTCGACACCGCCGCAACGGCCGTGGCAAGCCACCGCTTCGGTTGGGCGGCGGCGGAGGAACGGCTGAACGAAGATCACACAGCCGAGCGAGCGGTTGGGCTCGGCCGGTCGGGGCTCGTGCCGTGCAGCAGACCGATTGTGTCGTCTTGCGTCGGGAAACGCGATAGACAACACCGCGCGAACAGCAGGGCGAGGGCTGGGTGGCGAAACCGAAGTGCCGCTTGCTTCATTGCGAAGTCAGCGTGGGGTCGGCGCGTGGTGCGACGGTATCGGCCCGTATCTGGTGGCGGTGCCGGCGGAGCAGGTCGAGCCATTGGCTCATGCCGGCGCCGGTGCGGGCCGATGTTTCGATAATCTGCATGCCGGGCCGCACCGCGTGAATGTTTTCCCATGCCGCGCGGCGGTCGAACTGGCACGGCTCGGCCAGATCGATTTTCGTAATCAGCGCCACGTCGGCCGAGTTGAAAAGCTTCGGATACTTCAGGGGCTTGTCCTCGCCTTCGGTGACCGATAGCAGGGCCACGCGCAGCGATTCGCCCAGATCGTAGCTTGCCGTGCAGACGAGGTTGCCGATGTTTTCGATGAACAGGAAATCGATTTCGGGAAGCTGCCAGTCGGCCAGGTGCTCAGCCACCATTGCGGCTTCGAGATGGCAACAACCATGCGTGTTGATCTGTCTAACCGGCGCACCGCTGGCCGCCAGACGCCGCGCGTCGTTTTCGGTTTCCAAATCGCCGACCAGCGCCGCCACACGACAACCGGCCCGCCGCAGCTCGTCGAGCGTGCGCTCCAAGAGACAGGTCTTGCCCGTGCCAGGGCTTGAAACCAGATTGACGACACACCATCCGTCGTGCAAAAAGCTCTGCCGCAGCCGACGAGCCAGTTCGTCGTTCCTCTTTAGAATGTCGCGGCGAATTTCGAGAATGCGTGGCTGCATGGCGGTTACGATTCGATCTCGATGGATTCGATTTGAAGCTCTTTCCCGCGGCGGATGTCGCCGGTGGGCGTGTCGCAGCGCGGGCAGCGAAGCCGCTGGATGCCGTCCAGCGCCACCTCGGCGCGGCAGGCGCGACAATAGACGACCACCGGCACCTCGTGAACCACGAGCCGCGATCCCTCGAGCAGCGTACCGCGAGTTGCGATGTCGTAGCAGAAGTCGAGCGCCGTG
>WGDQ01000241.1 GCA_015493185.1 Planctomycetaceae bacterium | reverse complement strand
TTGTTGCTTCGTCCAATGCAGCCAACTTGACCGATGGCCTGGACGGCCTGGCCAGTGGGTGCCTGGCGCTGGCGCTGGGAGCCTACGCGGTCGTGGCTCTTTTTGGTTCGCACAGTGCGGAGCCATGGTCACTGGTGGCTTCCAGCATGGCCGCGGCAGGCTGCGGTGTGATGATCGGCTTTCTACGATTCAATCGGCATCCGGCCCGTGTTTTCATGGGCGATACCGGCGCGCTGCCAATGGGCGGCTTGCTGGCCATCGTCGCCTTATTTTCCCGGCAAGAACTTCTGTTGGCTGTCGTCGGCGGTGTGTTCTTGGTGGAGACGCTCAGCGTAGTGATTCAGGTTGCCAGTTATCGACTCACCGGGCGCCGGGTCTTCCGCTGCGCGCCACTGCACCACCATTTTCAGCTTCTTGGCTGGAGCGAGCCGAGCACGGTGCGCCGTTTCTGCATGGCCGGTGCCGTGTGTGTTTGTGCCGCCTTGGCGCTGTTCGCCGTTCAGCATGCCAGCCGCACGACCACGACATCGTGGCAGTCGCTGTTGGCGGAAACGTCCGGCGGAATGACGATCGCGAACGAACGGCTCGAGTAAATCCCAAGTCGCATGAAAAAACTTCACTGCTCGATTTCTACAGCAACCAAACCGCTGAACGGCATTGCACCATTCACGATGACATTGCCGCGCCAAAAAATGCGCCCTGAGGGCGAACCAAACTCGCGTGGCGTGCGTCTTAAAACGGACGGACGATCGCCGCGTGCCATACTTTCTGACACGTTTCAGGCTGCTGGGATTGCCCCGTTTGCCTGGATTGGCAGGCAAGGCTTTCCTTGTCCGCGGCCGACCTTGGTCAACGTCCCGCGTGACCACGCTGCTGACGGCGACACCTTGAGCGTAGCCTGCAATCTCTTGGCCTCTTAATTCCTTTAACTCCTTTCCCTCCTCGACCACAACCTTCCGACCACAACCGCTGCACGGCGAGCGGGCACCATGGCCACACCACCGCATATCATCTTTGCCGGAGGCATGACCGGCGGCCATCTTTTCCCCGGCATCGCCGTGGCCGAGCAATTGACGGCGCTACCGCGACGGCCACAGATCACATTTGCCGGGTCGGGCAATCGCTTCGAACGCCGGCACGTGGCGCGTGCGGGCTTTGGCTACTTTGCCATCGCGTGCCATCCTCTCGGCGGCTCGCCCTGGAAAACGCTGCGGTTTGTGGCGGATCAGGTGGCGGCCTACCACGCGGCCGTCCGCTTTTTGCGCCGACAGCGAGGTTCGCTCGTGGTTGGGTTGGGCGGCTACTGTAGCGTACCCATGGCACGGGCGGCGCTGCACTTGGGCATTCCGCTGGTGCTGCTCGAACAGAACACCTTTCCTGGCCGTGCCACGCGATGGTTGGCCCCCCGCGCTTCATTGATTTGCCTGGGCTTCGAGGTTGCTCGCCGCCATCTGGAGGCAAGTTGTCCTGTGCGGGTGACCGGCATTCCCGTGCGATCGCAATTCGGCGCGCTCGAGCACACAAGGGCGACGGGCCGCGGGCCGATCGAGAATCGCGAGAACGGCGAAAAACATTCGGCGCGATCGTTGCACTCATCGCGCCGTCGACATCGGCTGCTTGTGTTGGGGGGTAGCCAGGGCGCCGAAAGTTTGAATCAGGCCGTGCCGCGTGCGCTGCACAAGTTGCGCCATAACCTGGGCGCATGGGAAATCGTGCATCAGGCGGGCGAGGGCAAGGCCGCGGCGGCACGAGAACTTTACAAGAAGTTGGCCCTGCCCGCGCGCGTCGTATCATTCATCGACGATGTGGCGTCGGTGCTCGCCGGCACCGATCTGGCCATTAGCCGCGCCGGTGGTTCGGCACTGGCCGAACTCTCCGTGGCAGGCGTACCGGCGGTGCTAGTGCCCTATCCCCACGCAACCGACGATCATCAACGCCGCAATGCTGACCTGATGGCACGTCGAGGCGCGGCGCGAATCGTCGACCCTCGCGTGCTCTCCGACCGACTCGATAATCTTCTGGCCGAATCGCTGGCGGGCCTGTTGATCGATCCGTGGCAACGACAACTGATGGCCCATGCCATGCGACGGCAAGCCCGACCGGACGCAGCCTGGACCGTGGCGCAGATGGTGGCCGAATTGGCCGGAACGGCCCACTTTCGCGCGGCCTGAACGGTTCGAAGCAATACGCCGGCCGCAAGGCAGTTCGCCGCGCAATCGGTTGCAAGGTGCGCCACCTCAGCAATGCCGGAGGGGGCTTCGCGGCAAGCAACGTCCGCACGCTGCTTCCGACCGGCCGACCGGCACAATCGACAGTTCGTTGCCGAACCGCTATGGCTGACCTCTCCCGGGTAAGCGGGCGCAACGTGGGCGAGTTGCGAATCTGCCTGCTGGCTTGTTTCTGGTGTTTCCTCCCAATCGCACGGGGGCACGCGTGCAGAAGTTAGCAGAAGTCAGCAGTCGCC
>WGDQ01000240.1 GCA_015493185.1 Planctomycetaceae bacterium | reverse complement strand
CGGCGCTGTTGAAGTCTTGTCGTTGGTATCGATGCACCGGTAGATGTGCCACGCTAACAGTTGCGATGGCAAGTCGCACGGCCGCGTCGGTTGGCGCCCGTTGGTGAGCGATTGACACGGCGGGCCATATTTCCTGGTGTTCGCTGTTCAGCTCGGCGTCATCAATCGGATCGGTGACGGCTACGTCGCCCCAACTCTCGTCGTCTATCATCTTCTCGTCGAAGGAGTGAGGTTCTCATGTGGATTCCCAAATGGGCTCGCGATCGTAAAAAGGGCGTTGTCTCGCCGGTTCCGACTCAGGTGGTTTCAAACGAAGAATTCATCCCCCGCCCGCAGAGCCAAAAGCAAAAGCAGTTTGAAAAGCTCGTGACCGAAATGTCGGAAGAGCGAGCCCGCCGGCTGGGCATGGACCGTCGCGATTTCATGACCACTGGCATGGGCATGGCCACCGCGTTTCTGGCGAGCAACAAGGTATTCGGCGAGTTTTGGGAGGTGGACGAAGACGAAACGTGGGACTTGGGCGCCTATGAAGAAAAGTGGCCCAAGAGCGAATACTTCATTTTCGACGTGCAGGCCCACTTCACCAACGGATTCGCCATCGGCTTTCGCAGTGCCAGATGGTTTCGCAACCAGGAGTTCGTGCGCAACATGGGTTTCCGGCTCGACAAGCTGGACGACTCGCCCGAGGCGTATGCTTTTCCGAACTTCGTGAAGGAGATGTTCTTCGACAGCGAAACGTCGATGCTGGTGATCTCGGGCGTGCCGGGCCGCGAGAAACATTTCGACCGCAAAGGCAATCGGCTCGATGGTCCGCCGACGCCCGAACTAGGACGCAAACGCGGCGGCGGCGTTTTGCCAAGCTGGCTGATGTCGATGCGTAAGAAAGACATCAACGACATGGCCGGTTCGGTTCGCGCCCTGTGCCAGGGCAACTGCGCCCCGAATCACTACTGGGACAAGAAAACCAACTCTCAGGACAAGGCCGCCCTGTTCGAGCAGATCGAGCGGGAAATCAAGGTGTATGGCATCGACTCCTGGAAGTGGTATTGCCACACCGATCCCGGGCGCTCGGGCAACGGCTTCAAACTCGACGACGAGAAGCTCACATATCCGTTCTACGAAAAGTCGAAGGAGTTGGGCGTCAAGATCTTCAGCGTGCACAAGGGCTTTTCGTACCAGTCGAAAACATTGGGGCATCTGGCCAATCCGAAGGACGTGGAAAAAGCCGCCCTGGACCATCCGGACCTGACGTTCGTCATCTACCACTCCGCGCTGCAACATTCGCCGATCGAGCCCGATTTCGAGCTGAAGTACAACCCGGAAACCGGCGACTTCGCCTGGCACGATGTGCTGATGAAAATCAAGCAGCGCAACCCCCAAATGAACAACGTCTATCCGGAAATCGGCTCGGCGTTTGGCAGCTTGGTGGTCGATAACCCGGCCGCCTGCCAGCACCTGATTGGCAAAAACGTCAAGTATTACGGCGTCGATCACGTGATCTGGGGAACCGACTGCCTGTGGTGGGGATCGCCGCAATGGGTGATCGAGGCCTTCAAACGATTCCAGATTCAGGACGAGTTCTGCGAGAAGTTCGGCTACCAGAAGCTCACCAAGGAAGATAAGGCCAAGATTTTCGGTCTCAATGCGGCCAAAATCTACGGCATCGATCCTAACGAGCAGCGAAATCTGCTGCCGAAGGACAAAGTGAGCCAACTCAAGCTCGCCTACCAGGCCGACGGCTGCACGCGTGACAACGCCTTCTATGGTTGGGTGCGCGACGACACCGGGCGTGCCTGAAACGCCAGAACGAGCGCAACTAGCTGATTCAGCAGCGGCTTTTTTCAAAGCCGTCCGGCATCGAAGGGGGGTGTTCGGAGCGGAATGCTTCGCACGCCCCTTCGGCGCGTGCCGCTGACCTTGCCCGCTGGTCGTTTCGCGTGGCGTGCTGATCGCATCCTGATCAACAGGAAGGAACCCGGCATTGGTGAAAGCTCCACTCAGCCGCGGGTCATGGGGTGCGCGTTTCTTTGCCGTGGCCTGGGCGCTTGTGTTGTTGGCGTCGTTGGCTTCGAGCATTGCGAGGCGTTCGATCGGCCAGGAGCGGGGCGCTGCCGGCTCCGGGCAATTGGATCCGACCGCCTGGGGCGACGACCACGTGGACGAACCACTGCCCGAGTTCGTAGAGAGCGGTGAGTGTCTCTTTTGCCACCGCCGCGAGGTCGGTAGTTCGTGGGCCCGCAACCGGCATCAGCGCACTATTCGCGATGCGACGCCTGCCGAACCGGCGCTCGCCGCTCTTCGAAAAGATCGTTCGGCCGCCTCTTTGGCCGACGAGGTCGAGCTGATTTTGGGCGATCGGCGGGCCAACCGTTTTCTGAAACGATCGGCCCAATATGGCAAGCTCGATATGTTGTCGGTCGTGGCCCACAGTCGGCGAGGGCGGCGGTTCCGCGTGCGCCAAGTGCCCGACGACGACAAGCCGCCGCGCTGGCTCGGTGTCGAGCACTTCGCCCAGAACTGCGCCGGTTGTCATGCCACGGGCGTCGACCCGCAAACGGCCGCTTTCGCCTTGCCGTCGCTCGATTGCTTCGTCTGCCATGGCGACTCGCCGTTGGAGCACGCCAACGATTCGCGCGAAATGATACTTTCGCGTACCAGACACGATCCGCCGCGGGTGGTGATCTCGATTTGCGCGCAATGCCATCTGCGCGGCGGGCGCTCGAAAGCAACAGGACGCCCCTATCCGACGAACTTTGTGCCGGGCGACAATCTGTTTCGCGATTTCGTCTTCGACTTCAGCCTGGCCGACTCACCTGACGTCAGTCCGGGAGATCGGCACGTGATCGACAACGTTCGGCAAGTGGTGCTCAACGGTCGTCAGGATATGACCTGCCTGAGCTGCCACGACGTGCATCGCCAAGATACGCGCCGGCATCGCAAGTTGAAGGAAGAGCGGTACTGCGGCCACTGCCACGCGCCCGGCAAACCGCTGCGCGAGCCGATCCGCTACGAAGTGCACAGCCCCGTGTGCCAATACTGAAGCAACGCGCCGGAACGACTACGGGAGAGCGATACGGCCAATGCTCGCGTCGCGACGCCGGCGAAAGTTTGCCGTCGGCTGGCCGTGTGGATTTTCGGCAGGTGTCTTCAAAAAAATCCAATTCCGGCTTCGATTGCGAGCGAGCCGCCCATCTCGTCGTCGGTCTGCATCGACCAGTCCAAGGAGGATTCGCCTGCTTCGCCCTCCTTGATACGATTCACCTGCTCACAATCTCGGGCCTGGAAGCGATTTGAAGACACCTTTTCAGCGAATCCAACCGCCGCCTAGTACCTGATCGCCCGCATAACAAACCACGGCCTGACCAGGAGCCACACCAAACTGCGGCTGGTCGAATTGCACCCGAAAGCGGCGTTCGTCAAGCGGTTGCACGGTGGCTGCCGCGGGACGGCTGCCATAGCGAATTTGGGCCTGGCAGCGGAATGTCGTGTTTGGCGGATCGACCAGCCAGTTGGCCTCATCGGCGATCAGCTCTTGCCGCCCGAGCTCGTCGTGGCGACCGACCACCACTTGTCGCTTTTCGCGGTCGATGCGCACAACGTAGTACGGCTGGCCCAAAGCCACGCCGAGCCCGCGACGCTGCCCGATGGTGAAACGTTCCACCCCCTGGTGTCGGCCCACCACACGGCCGTCGGTCGTTACGATCTCGCCCGAGCGATCTTGATCGGGAAGCCGCCGATCGACAAAGGCCGCATAGTCGCCATCGGGAACGAAGCAGATTTCCTGGCTGTCTTTCTTTTCGGCGACGGGCAAACCGATCTTCGTGGCGATCTCGCGAATGGCGTGCTTGTCGTATTCACCCACCGGAAACGCCAACCGGTCGAGCAACGATCGCTCGATGCCGAACAGCACGTACGACTGGTCTTTTCCCGCATCGCGACCGCGGCAGAGGCGGGGCACGCCACCCCCGCGGCGATTCGCCACCAAACGGGCGTAGTGGCCCGTGGCAATTCGCTCGGCACCGATCGACTGGGCGTAGCGCCACAACCGGCCGAACTTCAACCAGTTGTTGCACACGATGCACGGATTGGGTGTTCTGCCCGAGGCGTATTCGCGGACGAAATAGTCGATGATTTCGGCAAACGCGTCGTCGAAGTTCAGTACGTAAAAGGGAATGTCCAGACGATCGGCAACGCGGCGGGCGTCGATCGCGTCGG
>WGDQ01000239.1 GCA_015493185.1 Planctomycetaceae bacterium | reverse complement strand
GCCTGCGGAGCGCCATCGTCTTGTTTGTCTTGTTTCGCGGCTACAGCAATTCCCTCAAACCCCAGCACTAGCAGCAGGCATAACGCCAGCCCCCAACCGGCCCGCCACGCCGCTGCCGCCCGCGCCCATCGCAACAAACGATCCCACTTCTTCGTTCGCACCATCACGACCTTTCAGAAGGATATCTTCAACATCCAATTCCGGCTTCGATCTCCTTGGCACGCAGATGGAATTGCGCGATATGAATCGTCTGCTCACAATCTCGGGTCTGGAAGCGATTCTGAAGACGCCTTCTAACGGCGCATCAGCGATTGAATCATTGGCGAGGGGCGACTCCAGGCCGAGAGATCGAGATCGAACATTTCCGCCAGCCGGCGGTTGGGTTCGTCAAAGTGCTCGAGCAAGAAGTCGACCGTCTCGGGGCTGATGCGCAGGTCGTCCGGCGCGTGCGCGTTTTCGCGCACCGCCAACCGCGGCGGAACATACCCGCTATCGACACCGAGAAAGCCGTACACCTGCCGGCAAACGGCCGCGGCATCTTGCTGCAACCAGTCGTTCAGCACAATCTCGATCTGCTCGCGGGCGAACGTGTCGACATACTGCCGCAGGTGTTCGGCATAGCGTCCGCGACGCAGATAGGCGTGAGGGTGGGCCGAAATTTCGTCGAACCGTGTTTCGGCCAACCGCCGGGCTTCGAGTCGCACGGCCGCGTCGAACGATTCCGTTTCCAATCCGTGCGACCGCGTGTAGCGGTAGTTCGAAACAGCCCGTTCGAGCGGATGCCGCAGAATGAACAGCAGTCGCATTTCGGGAAACATGGCCCGAATGCGCGCCGCCGTTCCCGGGGTTTCCAGATAGCTGGTCGATTTTTCGCCCACGGCCTTCGCCGCCGCTGGCACTTCGGCAAACCAGGTACTCAAATACCGATCTCGATCGGGCTGGCCGCGGCAATCGCGCACGAAAAATTTCGGCTCGGGCCGAACCGGCTTGGCCAGATAAACCTGCGGATGCTGGTCGAGCAATTCGTAAAGCGTCGTGGTTCCACAACGCTGGCCACCGGCGATCAGAAAGTTCGGTTCGACGATCAACGCTGCGCACCCTTCACCATGTTTGCTCGGCGCGTTTCGCGGCGCGCCGTCGCGCGGCTGCAATCGGCCCGTTGTCCGGCCTGTTGTTTGTCTCGGGCGGTGCGGTGCCGGTTCACAACTTGCGGCGAATGCGGTAGGCCCGCTGCCCCGAAACGTCGTTGGCAATCCGCACAATGTATTCGCCCACCGCGGCAAAGATCACCAGGATCATGCCCTGATAAAACGACAGCAGCACCACGAGCGTGGGCCAGCCGGCGGTTTGCGACGGCACGAACATGGCCCGCACCAGGTAATAGGCACCTAGCAAAAACGAGGCCAGTGCCGTCACGCCGCCAATGCCGCACAACAGCCGCAGCGGAAAGGCCGAGTAGTTGAACACAATCCGCCACACCAACCGGGCAATCACCGGCAACGTGTAGTTCGAGGCCCCGCTCTCCCGCGGGCGGTGTTCCACCGGCACGTTGGCGAACGTTTTGGCACACATCAACACCAGCCCCGGTATGTACGGAAACGAAGTGTTCACCGAGCACACGGCATCGACCACCTCGCGCCGTAAGATGCGAAAGTTGGTTAGCGTCAGGTCGCGCGGCTTGTTGAACAGCCGGCGATTCAACCAGCCCACCAGCTTCGAGCCCAGCTTGCGCAGGCCGCCGTGCATCTTCTGATGAAACTTGCCGAAAACAACGTCGTAGCCCTCCTCGATCTTGCGGATCAAATGAATGATTTCCTCGGGCGGGTTCTGCAAGTCGTCGTCCATCGTCACCACATAATCGCCCGTGGCCTGCTGCAATCCGCAAAACACGGCGCTGTGTTGCCCGTAGTTGCGCAACAAATCGATCAGCACGATGTCGTCGCGATCGCCCTTCAATTCGACGAGCACTTCCCAACTGTTGTCGGGGCTGCCGTCGTTGACCATCACGTATTCGTGCGGCAGCGCATGCTGCTCGAAGAAGGCATCGAGCCGCTCAACCAGTTTCGGCAAAATGTCGGCCGAGCGATAAACCGGGATCACGACCGAAATCTTCGGTTTGCGCGTGGCCGGTTCGCTACCCTTCGACACGCGAGGCGAACGAGCGGCCGGTACAATCGGAGAGCTCATCAAGGTCAACCGTCGTGGGGTTTGTCGGAAAAAACGAAATCGGGGCACACCGCGGCATCGAACGTTTTGCCGTGCCGCTCCAGAAAGCGGCTCACTTGCTCCACCACCCGCTGCTGATCTTCGTGGTTCATTTCATAATAGAACGGCAGCCGTACAAGTCGGTCGCTCATCTCTTCGGTCACGGGCAAATCGCCCTCGGCATAGCCGAAGCGGCGCCCCATGGGCGAGCTGTGCAGCGGAACGTAGTGGAACACGGCCGAAATCTGCTCGCGGCGCAAATGCTCGATCAGTCCGTCGCGCGTCGCCAGGTCGGCCACCACGATATAAAACATATGATGGTTCGATCGACAGCCGCTCGGCACCCGCGGCAGCCGCAGCAAGCCGCGGCGCTCCCACGGTTGCAGGCGCTCGTAGTAGGCATCGTAAATCTGCCGCCGACGCTCGCCGATCACATCGAGCATTTCGAGCTGAGCGTACAGAAACGCCGAAACGATCTCGCTCGGCACATACGAGCTGCCCACGTCGACCCAGGTGTATTTATCCACCTGCCCGCGAAAGAATTGGCTGCGGTTGGTCCCTTTGTCGCGAATGATCTCGGCCCGCTCGATAAATTGCGGATCGTTGATGCACAGCGCGCCCCCTTCGCCGCAGATGTAGTTTTTCGTCTCGTGAAAGCTGTAGGCGCCCAACGCGCCCAACGAGCCCAACGCCCGCTCGTGATAAAAGGCGTTCACCCCCTGCGCGGCATCTTCGATCACCCGGATGTCATGCTGCCGCGCGAGCTGCAAAATATCGTTCATCTCGCAGGCCACGCCCGCGTAGTGCACCGGCACAATCGCCTTGGTCCTCGGCCCCACGTGCGCGGCCAACTGCGATTCGTCCAGGTTCATTGTGTCGGGCCGAATGTCCACAAACACGGGCCGCGCGCCCAACCGCACAAAGGCGTTGGCCGTGGAAACGAACGTGAACGAAGGCATCACCACCTCGTCGCCCGGCTCGATGTCGCACAGCATGGCCGCCATTTCCAACGCCGCGGTGCACGATGGCGTGAGCAACACCCGATGGATGCCGAACCGCTCTTCCAGCAACCGGCAGCAGCTTTGGGTGAAATGGCCGTCGCCCGCGATATTGCCCAACGTCACGGCCTGCGCGACGTAATACAATTCTTTGCCGGCAATGAACGGCTTGTTGAACGGGATTTTGGCAGACATGCAACACTCCGCTGTGCGACGGCAAGCGACCCCCGCTCCCGGCCCACCTCGATTTTCACTTTCCGCCGCGTACGACGCCGGGGCGCTGTTTCCGCTTCGTTCCGTTTTCTTGCTTCACCCCGCGTTGCGCGGCACCGCCTCGGCCGATGAGCACGCCGGTGCGGATCGGGTAAGACGTGCGTGAGACAACGATTCGAGCCGTCGGGCCATGCCACCATCGGCACGTGCCAGCCGTCGGGCCATGAGACGCTTGGTTCCCGTCACCGTGGGCAAGCGTGCGAACGTTTGGCCTCGCAAGCCCCGCTTCATGCAATGTGCCCGGCATCCCTCGCCGCGGCTCCGATAGGACAAGCCCGCAGAGCGACCACCTTCGGGGCAGGGCCGTAAGTGCCAGCATACCTGGGCGTTTGGGCATTGAGAAGTTTTCGACCCCGCTGCGCGTCCTGCTTCCCGGCTCCGACAAGCCGCCCCTCGCACCGAATAGGCCGGTCGTGCCGCCTTTGCGGCCTTGCGAAGGTCTACCTGCCGATCGGCGCACCCCCGCGAGTGGCCCAACCCCGCGAGCGATCCAATCCCGCGATCAGCCGCTTGCGAGAGCGGCTATCGCGCACGCGGCCATTGTGGGCCGTACCGTTCATGCCTTCGGCTCGCCCTGCCCACCGGCCTGCTCGCCGCGCATGGCCGCCTGACGCTTCAGCCCCTTGGCCCGCAGTCGGGGCAGCAGCAAGCCGCCCAACGCCGGCAGATGGCTCGACAGCTTGGCCAGCCATCCGCGCGTGCGGGGCAAGGTGATTTCCATCGGCCGCCGCTCGAGCGCGTGTTCGATGGCCTGTCCCACTTCTTCCACCTCCAGCGGCCGCGACGACGAGAACGCCAGCGCCGCCTCTTCGTAGTGGGTTTCCAAATCGAGCATGGGCGTTCGCACCGCATCGGGGCATATCACCGTCACGTGCACACCCAACGGACGCAGCTCCATGGCCGCGGCCAGCGAAAAACCGCGAACGGCGAACTTCGAAGCCGTATACAGCCCGATGCCCGGTATCGGCGCAATGCCCGCCAACGATGCCACATTGACGATGTGTCCTCCGCCCTGCTCCACCATTCGCGCTGCGGCGGCCTGCGTGCCATACATCATGCCCAGCGCGTTCACGTTCATTTGGTCGGCAATATCTTGGGGCGTGGCCCGATGCACGTAGGTCGGCCGCACAATGCCCGCAATGTTCAGCAGCACGTCGATGCGGCCCCAAAGGCTTGCGGCTTCGTCCAGCACTTCCGCCCAATCGTCGGCCCTTCGCACATCGAACCGGCGCAGCCGCACGCGACCGTCGTTTGCCGCTTCGGCCGTTTGCCACGTTTGGGCGGCCGCGTGCAGCGCTTGCTCATCGCAATCGAGGGCCAGCACCCGGTGGCCACGGGCGATCATGCGCCCGGCCACGTGGCGCCCGATGCCGCTCGCCGCTCCGGTAACGACAACTCCCAACGAACCATTGACTCCAGTGCTCATGCCGGCTCACCGTTCTCCTTGTTGTGTTGCATGGCCCGCTCGTACAATCGCAGCATTTTGGGCAGAGTTTTCTCCAGCGCGTAGTGCTCGCGGATGAGCTGTTGCCCCGCCGTGCCAAGATGCCGGTGCGCCGCCGGATCACGCAGCACGCCCACGGCCAGTTCGGCCAGCCCCTCCACGTCGAAAAAGTCGGCCAGCAGGCCGGTTTTGCCGTGTTCGATCAGCTCGCGTACCGGCGGGGTGTTCGAAGCCACCACCGTGGCCCCGCAAGCCATCGCATTCAGCAGCGACCACGACAGCACGAACGGCACGGTCAAGTAAATGTGCAAGTCGCTCGCCGAAAGCAAACGTGCCAACTGCGGCGGCGGCAACACGCCGGGAAAGAGAAACCGCGACAGATCGTAGTCGCCTTGGCTCAACACGTGCTCGCGAAACGACGCATGACGGATGAACCGCCGATCGCCCCCGTAGGCAATTCGGTCGCTGCCCACCACCACAAACAGCACGTCGGGCACGCGTTCGTAAATGCGTCGCGCCACCTGCATGAAAATATCGAACCCCCGCATCGACTCGAAGCCCCGCGACACATACGTCACCACGCGGGTTTCGGGCCCCAGCGTGCGGCCTCCGATCTGACGCGGCAGGTTGTCGTGGCGAAACCACACGCGCGTGTCGATGCCGTCGAATATCGTCTCGATCTTCCCGCGATACGCCGCCGGCATCAGGTGGTGTTGCCATGCCGTGGGCGTGTAGCCCAAATCGCAGTTTTCCAGGTCGAGCATCACCATCGCATTGCGGCAGTACGATCGCAGAATGCTCAACTCCTCGGGCGGAAAGTCGGGCCGAAAGTCCAGGTCGCTGCCATGCGGCCGATAGAAATACTCGAAGTAGTTGATGATCGGGCAGTCGAACAACTCGCGCAAAAACAGCGTCGACCCGAACCCGCTGTGGCCCACAATCAAATCGGGCCTCAGCGCCTGCCGCGGCTTCAGCGCCTCGTACACGCCGTGGGCGTGTGCCACGGTGTTCTCGAACGTGCGAGCGCAGAAGTGCGTTTGCTCGGTGGCCCCGCCCTGTGGCACATAGGGAACCAACCGAATTCCCTCCACGCCCTCCGCCGGACGGTTTGTAACAAACGTGCACTCGTAGCCGTGCTGATCGACAAGATATCGGGCAATGTGCCCGAACTGCGCCGGGAAATTCTGGTGAACAAACAGAACGTGCACGTCGTCAGGGCGCTTGCGGGTTCGAGGACAACCCTCTTGGGGTTTTGAAGAAGACAATCAATCGGGCGAGCGACACGCCGTGTTCGTTAGCCGGCGAGCAGTTGTCCGCGTGCGCGGGCCCGTCAGGCTTTTTCGTCGCTGCTGCATCGCTGGACCAGCCAGCGCATCGCCGGCGCCAGTGGAACGGCAAGCCGGCAACCAATGTACACAAAATAAATGCCGCCCTGCACGCTCGCCAAGCACGACACACCCGCCGCACCCACCGGCCGATTCCCACGCGAGCGATCATCTCAAGAGCATCTCAACTTGAGGGCCGATCGCCCTTGCCTTTGACGGCCGAGCCGACTACCAAAGACCGCTGTCATGCCGGAGCCGAACCGGCGCCCAGACGGTCGATCGCGATCGGCCTTCCACCGCGCGATTCACGGCGGCGGTGCGGCGTCGGGGCCCAGCAGCTTTTGCAGCCGGCTCAGCGAACGCGTGAGCATCACGCGGACCGCGCCGTCGCTCTTGCCCAATCGGGCCGCGATCTCCTTGGAAGGCAGGCCTTCCATGTATCGCAGCCGCAGCGCTTCCTGTTGCGTCTCGGGCAACTGGGCCAGCGCCTCGAGCAATCGTTCGTGACGGGCATCGCGCGAAAACGCCTGACTGGCCGTCGTCATGCTGGCCACAAGCAAATCGATCAACGCCGCCCGACTCGTGCCACCCCCGCGCGGCGCACCGAGTGAAACCTCACGATGGGCCGCCCGCTTCTGGGCCCCGAAAAACCTGCGGTGCGCGTCGATGATGCGCCGCTGCGCCACCTGGCAAAGCCAGCCGAACGGATCACGATCATCCAGAGGAACATTTTCCAGCGAGCGAATCGCCTCGGCACTCACCTCTTGAAAAATATCGTCGGCCTCTACCTTCGCGCGCAGCGCGGGCCCGAGCTGCCGTTCGATGTAGCCCAACAGCGACGGTCGCCGTGCTTCGATGAACTGCGCCAACGCCTCCCGATCACCTTGCCGTAACCGATCGATCAGTTCACCATGTTCTTCGCACACATGGCACCCCCCAACAGCGATCAACGCCTTTTGGTTGCCATCCCCACGATTTTTCGTCAAGCCCCTTCGCTCACCACGGCCATTGCAACTGCGGAATCGCGCACCCGCTCAGGCGCTGCGAGCCGGTGATCATTTCCATGCCCGCTCAGTCTGCCACTGCTTTGGCCGGCCGCGGTTGCAAATCCTGCGACGGTTTCGGCCACAATGCGAGTTCGTCATTCCGATCGGCTCGCCTCGCCGACCGGCCCGCCCCATGCGAGCATTGCACGTCGTTGCGCGTTGCTCCGGCCCATCTTCTCGTTGCCGTTTCGTCTTCGTCCGCTCCGCGCTACACGGCCCGTGCTGTTGCGCCGTAAACCGCGCTGCCCCACTGTGTGCTCGTGCCCCTATTGGCTATTTTCGCGACTTCGTGTCGCGCACTGCCGCCGCCCTGCGGCTTGCTCGCGCCCCCTGTTTTCCCATCACCGCGACACGGCACGCCTCACTGCGACACGGCATGCCTCCTGCATCGTAATACTCTAGGTGGCCCGGCGAAAGTTTTTTCGCCCAACCCCCTTCTTGGCCCGTTCGCCGCGCGGGGTTCGCAACGTGCTGTTCGCCGCCGAACTTTGCCCAAAAGAATTTTCACGGAAACGGCTGCCAGGCGGAAAACCTTTCCCCGCTTCGGCATTGTGCCAAATGTTTCATTTGATTGTCACCGCTGCGCCGATGGTCAACAATTGAGAGCGGTTCCGTCTTGCTTCGGTTCGTAGCCGCCTTGCCGAAAAGTGCGTTTCGCTCGCCAGGGTTCGAAATCACTCAGCGTATGCCGCGTCCATAGCTCGACGCATAGGCTCGCCACCAGCGGGCTTCGCCGGGCGTTCGACCAATCCAATCTAATCCAGTCAGCCACACGTCCGACGACGCCAACCGGGAGCGTGATCGTTGAACGCTACAGCCATGTACGGAGACGCCGGCGCGAGCGATAGCAGCCGCACGTGGGAGATTCTGGCCGAGCACGTGCAGTCGCTCATCACCGCCTGGGAGTCGGGCCACGAGCCGCCGGAGCTGGCCGATTTTCTGCCGGCCGAGCCGCCCCACGTGCGCCGGCTCACGCTCGTCGAGCTGATCAAGGTCGATATGGAATACCGTTGGCAACAGCCGACACTGGTGAAAACGATCGATCAGTACGCAGAGCAGTTCCCCGACCTTTTGGGCAACGGGGTGCCGGCCGATCTGATTTACGAGGAGTATCACATCCGCCGTCAGGTGGGCGACAACGTCTCGCGAGACGAATACCTCGAGCGCTTTCCCGATCAGGCCGACGAATTGCGCCGCCTGCTGGGGTTGGAAGGCCCGCACATCTCCACGGCCCTGTTCAGCACCGAAAAGCACGAAGACGTCAACGTGGGCGACACGCTCGACGACTTCGAACTGCTGGCCCAACTCGGCAAAGGCGCGTTCGCCACGGTCTTCCTGGCTCGGCAAAACTCGCTGCAACGGCTCGTGGCGCTCAAGGTTTCGTCCGATCGCGGCACCGAGGCGCAAACCCTCGCGCAGCTCGACCATCCGCACATCGTGCGCGTGTACGATCAGCGGCTGCTGCCCGCACGCAAGTTGCGGCTGTTGTACATGCAATACATCGCCGGCGGCACGTTGCAACCGGTGGTCGAGTACATCCGCCAACTGCCACCCACCGAGCGCAACGGCTCGGTCCTGTTGAAAGTGCTCGATCGCTCACTCGATCTGCGTGGCGCGTCGCCCCCGTCCGACTCGCCGGTGCGGCAGCAAATCGACCGATCGGGTTGGGCCGAGGTGGTTTGCTGGCTCGGCGCCCGGCTTGCCCTGGCGCTCGACTACGCCCATCGCCACGGTGTGCTGCATCGCGATGTGAAACCGGCCAACGTCATGCTGGCCGCCGATGCAACGCCGAAGCTGGTCGACTTCAACATCAGCTTCAGCTCCAAGCTCGACGGGGCCACCCCGGCCGCTTATTTCGGAGGCAGCCTGGCCTACATGTCGCCCGAGCAGCTCGAGGCCAGCAATCCCGCTCACCAGCGAACGCCCGAGCAGTTGGACGGTCGCAGCGACATTTATTCCCTGGCCGTCATGCTCTGGGAGCTACTCACCGGTCGCCGTCCGTTTCCCGATGAGTCGTTGCAGTCGGGCTGGAAGCAACTGCTGGCCTGCATGGCGGCCCGCCGTCACGAAGGCGTGCCCCCCGAGGCGATCGACCAACTTCCGGCGCGGTTGCCTCCAGGATTGAAAGACGTGCTGCTCAAGTGCTTGGCGCCCGATCCCAACCACCGCTACGCCACGGCCGGCGAGTTGGCCCGACAGCTCGAACTCTGCCTTCAGCCGCAGGTCGAACGGCTGATGCGGCCGCGCAGTCACGATTGGCGCCAACGGGCACGCCGCTGGGCGCTGCCCATTCTCGCCGCCGGCGGCGTGCTGCCCAATTCCATGGTCAGCGGGTTCAACATCCTTTACAACGTGCAGGGCATCGTAGGCAACATGAGCCCCGCCGCGCAGCAGGTCTTTTTCAGCCGGCAGCTTCTGATCGTCAACCTCATCCTCTATTCCGTCGGGCTTTACATCTGCCTGGCGCTCTCCTGGTCGGTCATCACCGCCATCCGAAAACACCGGCGAGGCATCTCGCTGGAAACCGACGATTTGCCCACGCTGCGCGCCCGCTGCCTCCGCTTGGGGGCCTACGTGTTTTATGTGAGCGTCGTGCTCTGGATCGTCTCGTCCGTCTTGTTTCCCGGCTGGCTGCGCGTGCAATTGGGGCCGGAAGAAGGTTTGGGCCTCTCGGCCTTTCTCCACTTCTTTGTTTCTCAGGTGTTGTGCGGCCTGCTGAGCGGCACCATGTGCTTTTTCTTCGTCACCTTCTTCTGTGTTCGCGTTTATTACCCGCTGCTGGTCGTTCCCGAAACGGTCGATCGTCCTGATGTCGACGATCTGACGCGGCTCGGACGTCGTGTGTGGCGCTTCGTCGGCGTGGCCATTGCCATGCCTCTTTTGGGCATCGCCGCGCTGTTCACGTTTCTGGTGGCCGAGCCCGGCGGGCAGGAGCAACTTTTCTGGGTCTTCGGCACCCTCAGCATCGTGGGTGTGGTCGTGCTGTTCTTGTCGTTGGGCGTGGCCACCGGCATTCAGTCCGATCTGTCGGCCCTGACCCTGGCCATTCGTCCGGCCGGCGAAGTGTTGCCCACGCCCAGCGAGCAATTCGAATCGTTCTGGACCGGCAGCAAACGCTGAACAGCTCAAAGCACGTGGCCGGCAGCCACGCCTCGCACACGAAAAGATCGCAAGACAACAAAAACAGCAGAACAGCAGAGCAGTAGAACAACAGAACAGCGGAACAACACCGTCGCGCCGCGGGCGCCGTGCCGCCAATCGGCCGCTTCCGACCGTGGGGGAAAGACCGGCCGTGTCACAAATCTCCCACCGCTGCGCTGATCAAGTATCCAAGCGGAACGGAATCCGATAT
>WGDQ01000238.1 GCA_015493185.1 Planctomycetaceae bacterium | reverse complement strand
TGAGTGGGTGGTGCACGTGCGTCGCGAGATTCCGCCGCTCGAGCCGCAAGATCACGCCACACCGGCCGAGGCCGGCCAGGGGCCCGGCTGAACAAAGAGAAAGGGCCTGCGGTTCAGCAACCCGCTTTTCGCAGGCGGCTCGTGAACCACCTTCGGGCAGGCACGCCGTACGGAACGGGCGGGTCGCGGCACCCGTGCCTCGATGCGATTCGCCCTTTTGGGCCTTTTCTGGGCTTTCGGTGCGATAAATCCGCGCGTCGCGCAGTCTCGCGGACAAAGGGCTCAGGGCACGAGCACGATCTTGCCGGCCAGTTCGCCGGTTTTCTGGATCGTGTTGCGTTCCTGAATGCGGTGGGCTTCGGCCGTTTCGGAAAGCGGCATGACGCGATCGATCCGCGGACGGACCTGACCGCTGGCGAGCCAACGGTTGATGTCTTGCGCGGCCTTTTGCTGGGTTGCCGGCGGGGCGTTGAACATGGCGAAGCCGTGGATCGAGCAATCCTTGACGTAGAACGGCCCGACGGGAAACACAGGACGCGCATCGCGTCCGGCCATTACGATCATTCGACCGCGGATCGCCAGATGGGCGATCGTGCGTTCGAAGTCCGGTTCGCGCAGTGTTTCCCACCAAACGTCCAGCCCGTTGGGGGCGAAGTGATGGATGGCCTCGTCCACGTTGTCGGTCTTGTAGTTCACCACCACATCGGCGCCCAGGGCGCGGGCGGCTTCGACCTTTTCGTCGGTGCCGGCGGTGGTCATGACTCTCGCTCCGATGGCTTTGGCCATTTGCACCACCATCGACCCCACTCCACCGGTGCCACCATGCACGAAGAGGCTTTCGCCCGGTTGCAGTCGGGCCTTTTCGGTCAACCCCAGCCAGGCGGTAATGCCCACCAATGCGCCGGCTGCGGCGGTTTGATCGTTGACACCCTCGGGCGTGGGATAGAGCCAGTGCTCTTCGACCGTGGCGTATTCTGCAAACGTGCCTTGCCGGCCAAACATGCCCTGATTGCTGCCCCAAACACGGTCGCCGATCATCAAATGATTAACGGCCGGGCCAACCGCCTCGACTACTCCGGCCAGATCGCAGCCCACGATGTATGGGATGGGCAGCTCCATCGGAACAGCGCCGCTGCGGATGTAGGTGTCGATCGGGTTGACCGCCACGGCCTTGACCTTCACCAGCACTTCGGTTGGCGAGGGCTCGGGGCGCGGCAGGTCGCCATAGGTGATCACTTCTGGCGGACCCGTTTTTTCGATGTACGCCGCCTTCATCATGGCTCGCTCCTAGAGTGTGCGTTCTCGGCTCGCATCGCGCCGAACCGGTGGCTGACTACGTGACGGATTGTTTCGCCCCGTTTTTTCAAGAACCCAAAACATTGCCACATACCGCGATCGACGTGCCGCGAGCTGATGGGCCCAACCCGAACGCGAGCTTGTGGGCCCAACCCGAATCAGTCGAACAGGCGTGCTCGACGCGCACACCGTGTCTTTGTCTTTTCGCTCGTTAGGTGCATCGAGGTGAGCAATTCAGAGAAGGCCCCGAACAAAGCGACAGAGAGACGACCGGTATCGCCAGCGCGGTGCGCGACTTTCCCCGGTGCAAAGCCCGCGCCGTTTTCAGAAAAGACGATCGCGTGGCCGGTGTCAAGCCGCTTCGGCGAAACACGCGGCGAATCGGGCGAATGGACCGCTCACGATACCGACCTGCCGCGACACACCGTGGCGCAGGTGCGGGGCGCGGCAACCCCTCCCCTCTGCGCAAACCCTGCGGCTGGCGCGCTTTGTTCTGCGCGATAGGGCGCGCCGTGCAGAAATCACGTTCTGATCGCCTTGCTACACCCGCGAGATGAGAAACGGGTTGTGTTATATTGAGAGCCCGGTTTGACCATGCGGCGCGGCGCACTTTCGTCAAACTTGCGTCAAACTTGATGCCCGGCCGATGTCGTTCTGCCAAACGCGCTGCGGCCCTTGATCGCCGTGGTCCTTGATCATTGTGGTTGGTGACACAACTGTCTGCTCAGCTTTCTAAGTGCATTTCAGCCGGTGACGAGATGCCCCATGTCCGCTCACGATGAAAACCGTTTCAGCCAAGAAGAATTGTCTGCTTACGCCGAGGATGGCTACGTCGTGGTGCCGGCATTGTTCGCGCCGGAGGAAATCGGCGCGCTGCACGAGTTTGCACACGCCGACCGATCGCTCTACCGGTCGGCGTACGACCGATCGGATACCGAGGGTCGGCCCACGAAGCTGGCCCTTTGGAACGATCCGCCGCCCGAGCCGTACGGGCTGTTCACCTGCGCGGCCCGCGTGGTCGATCGGGTTGAGCAATTGCTGGGCGAAGAGGTGTATCACTGGCACACGAAAATGACGATGAAAGAGCCGCGGGAAGGAGGCGCCTGGGAATGGCATCAGGACTACGGCTACTGGTATCACAATGCTTGCTTGTTCCCACGGCTGGTTAGCTGCATGATTGCCGTCGACGAATCAACGCAGGAAAACGGTTGCCTGCAAGTGCTGCGGGGCTCGCATCGGCTGGGCCGCATCGACCACGGACAGGCGGGCGACCAGACCGGCGCCGATCCAGAGCGCGTGGCAGAAGCCCGCCAGCGGTTCGATTCCGTGGCAGTGGAAATGCAACCGGGCGATGCCTTGTTTTTCCACTGCAACCTGCTGCATCGGTCTGATGCGAATCTTTCGCCTCGATCGCGGTGGACGCTGATCGGCTGCTACAACGCGGCCAGCAACAGTCCGTACAAACCGACACGGCATCCGGCCTACAAGCGGCTCGAGCGGGCCAGCAACGAAGCCCTGATCCAATGGGCCGCACGTTGGCGACAACAGCATGCCGGCCCGAGCAACAGCCACGAAGCCGCCCATCTATCGGACAGCGGAGACAGCGGCTGAAGCCGTCGGCTTGCGACGGTGTGCCGAGCCGCAGCCACTCGATAAGACTTTTTTTTCACGCATTGCCCTTCGATGAAGATGCCCACACTCACCACCGCACCGGTTGCCAGCGCGTTGCGCGATTTTGCGCGGTGGGGGTTTTCTCGCCTGGGTCTCGAAACTGTAGCGCAGGGCGAAACGCTGCTGGTTCGCTGGCCCGACGACGAGGCATCGATGTTCGGCTCGGCAGAAACGGTTTTCTCGTTCAGCGGCGACGAGCACTCGGAAAGCGAATCGGGCGAGGTTGAGCCGTTTCATCTGCACACGAGGGGGTTCTCGTGGCTGGTCGACGCGCTGTACCGCTGCGGGGCCTTGGGCGAGGCGGAGCCAAAAGATCAGCCCGATGGGGTCGCCGCCCTGACACAGCGGCTCTTTCCCGCCTATCAGGTCGAGGGGGGCCACGTGCGGCTGGCCGGCTGCTCACTGGAAGACCGGCTCATTCTTTGCCTCGACTATGCGAGCGATGGTCCGGGCGGGCCCGCGGCACGGTCGATCGCAATCGACACCGACGGGCGACCGTTGAGCGCGGCAAGCCGCGAACTTCTCGGCCTGACTTGCCTGAAGGATCACCACGGTGTCCGTCGCTTGCGACGGCGTCATCTGGCGCGTCTGGTTTATCTGGTGTTCGGCGGGCAAGATATTCATCGCTCGCAGCGTGCTGGCCTGGCCTCGTCGAACGGCGAGGCGGGCGAAGTGCCGCTGTGCGGGCCGAACACCGACGGCGGTTCCGATTCGTCGGCAGCCGATT
>WGDQ01000237.1 GCA_015493185.1 Planctomycetaceae bacterium | reverse complement strand
GTCTGGGGGTCAGCATCTTGCACCGGCTGGCTGTAGAAACATTGATTGGCGTCGAAAAGCCCGAACGCCCGACTTACGTGCATCTTGTTGAAGAAGTCGTCGATGGCATCCGCTCAGGTCAATATCCGCTCGCCGCATTGGTCATGCCGGCAACGCTCGAGCACATCCGGCTGATTAGCGAACAGGCCGAACGCATGCCGGCCAAGAGCACTTACTTCTACCCGAAGCTGCTCAGCGGTCTGGTATTCAATCCGCTCGAACCGTGAGGCTTCTTCTGGCTGCATTCCGGACGAACGGTCCGCGGATGCCAGTTTTCACGTGAAACGAAGCTACGCGAGCTATGCAACTGACCGCGTCGGCGCGTTTCACGTGGAACGGAGCGGTCGCGCTGGTTTCGCGTTCCACGTGAAACCGGCGCTCCGTCGTGCAATGGCGTTTGCACCGGCTAGGGGCCGCGCCACAATTCTCCGCGTGCTTCTCACGCAATGGCCCATCGAGTGCCTTAGCCCTTGACCCCACATCTCGGAAGCGGGTGAAACGCAGGCGCGCGGCTGCTTGCGGGGCGTCGATTTTGCCATTCCCGCCCCCTGCCCTCCGTTGCTACAATCCGCCCCACGATCGACGGCGGCAGCCCAGGAAAAACGACGCCGACGGAGTTGGCACCGTGAGCCGGATTCTTTGCGTGGCGAATCAGAAAGGCGGGGTGGGCAAAACGACAACCGCCGTCAATCTGGCCGCGGGGCTGGCCAAGGCCGGTTCGCGAACGTTGCTTGTCGACCTTGATCCGCAGTGCAATGCCACGACGGGCCTGGCCCGAGAGCCAACCAGCCGGCACCCCCTCGTATCGCGGCAACCGCTTCGCGATGCCCTGGTGGCAACCGACATTCAAGGGCTTGAGCTGTTGCCCAGCAGCCGTAGCTTTCAGGATGTCGAGGCATTGGCCACCGGGGGCGACAGCCATGCCGCCACACTTCGGCAGCATCTGGCCAGCGGCATGTCGTCGTACGATTTTGTGTTGATCGACTGTCCGCCGTCAGTCGGGCCGCTGACGCGCACGGCTTTGGCCAGTGCCACCGAGGTGCTGATGCCCATCCAGTGCGAATACTTCGCTATGGAGGGGCTGACACAAATGATTGAGGTTATTCGCGACGTGATGCACCAGCAGCCCAACCGTCTGGAATTCGGCGGCATTGTGCTCACGATGTACGATCATCGCTTGGAGTTGACGCAGGAAGTCGACGCCGAGGTACGTGACTTTTTTGGCGAAATCGTTTTTCGTACCGTGATTCCTCGCGACGTGGCTGTTTCGGAAGCTCCTAGCCACGGCAAGTCGGTTCTGGACTATGCGCCGCGCAGTCGAGGAACTCGCGCGTACGTTGAACTTTGCATGGAGGTACTCGACCGTGACTAAAGAACGACGCCTGGGACGAGGGTTGGAAGCACTGCTCGGCCGCCCCATTGATCGCCCCAAATCTGAGGGGCAACCGCCCGCCTCGCCCGCCCCTGCGAGTGACCCAGCGGCAGAAGGTGCCGAAACCGCACCGGCCACCGACCGGCCGACGCTGCGACCTTTTCCCGCTGCAAATGAGCCAGAAGAACCGGCCGCCGACAGCGGTTTTCAACTGAGCGTTTACGAGATCGACAGCAATCCGTTCCAGCCCCGGCGTGACTTCGACGAGGCCGAAATTCAGCAACTGGCCGACAGCCTCAAAGAGCACGGCCTGCTGCAACCGCTTGTGGTTCGGCGCGTGGGCAACCGCTATCAACTGGTCGCGGGCGAACGACGCCTGCGCGCGGCCATCAAAGCCGGCTGGAAAGAAGTTCCCGCACGGCTTAAAGAGGCTGACGATCGCGAGATGGCCGAATTGGCGATCGTCGAAAACCTGCAGCGCAAAGACCTGAACCCGCTAGAGAAGGCCGCCTCGTTCCAAAAGTATCTACAGCGGTACGGCACCACGCAGGAAGAACTGGCGCGGCGCCTGAACATCGATCGTTCGACGGTTTCGAACTTGATCCGCCTTTTGGATCTGCCGGAAACCGTACAGGACGCGTTGCGCCGGGGACGGATCACCCAGGGCCATGCGCGGGCGCTGCTACCCTTAGGCGACGAGGCACGGCAGAACGAATTTTGCCAACGCATCCAGAGCGAAGGGCTCAGCGTGCGAGCGATCGAGTCGCTGGTTCACGAAACGCTCCACGCCGCACCCGACGGAGAAAACGCTTCGTCGAACGATGGAACCACAAGCTCGGGTGGCACCTCCCCTCGAGCGGCGCGTAGTGAGCATTTGGCCGCGCTCGAACAGCAGCTTCGGGGTGCCCTGGGCACGAAGGTCGAACTCCGGCAAACGGCCAAGGGGC
>WGDQ01000236.1 GCA_015493185.1 Planctomycetaceae bacterium | reverse complement strand
GTTGCAACGCGTGGGCACACCGCAGGGCACGTGGACGATGTACGAGGTGATGCCGCTGGACAGGCACGAGGTGTGGACGTATCTGGACGAAGCCACGATCCGCAAGCTGTTGCCCGACGACGTGGAGGAAGAGTATGTGAAGGATGGCAAGCCGGCCGCGGCCGACGATCCGCCCGAGCGCGTGGTGGATGGCAAATACCAGCGGCCGCTGCGGTCGTATGCCGCGCTGTTTTACGAGCTGGACCGGCTGCGGACGATCGACACGGACCGCATTGCGGCCATGCAGAAGGACATCGAGTTTCTAAAGGCGGCCGTTGCCGACGCCCAGACGCAGCAGCAGTATCGCCGCGAGGAGATTGCCCGGCTCAAGCAAGATGTGGAACGAATCACGCGCCAGAACGATGCCGTGGCGTCGCTGCGCGATCGGTTGCGGCAGTCGCTGGAGCAAACGCGCGAGCAAGTGGCGGCCACGCTCGAGGCCAACAAACGAATGGCACGCCAGTTCGCGCAGTGGCAATTCGAAGCGGCCGCCGCCATCGACCGAGAAACGGCCAAGCCGTAGCCGGGCAAAACCTCTACGTACTGCCTCTACGTACCGCTTGGGGTATGAAGCGGTCCCGGGCGTTGCTTTTGGGCCTTTGGGTTTGTTGCTCTGGCCTCCTCTGTTTTTTTCTCTTGTCGGGCGACGCGCGAGGGGCGTGCGCGCGGTGGAGAGGACGCCGCCATGCGCTTGATGTGAAGTGCCTGCTCACAATCTCGGGCCTGGAGGCGACTTTGAAGACGCTTTCTCAGTCGGCGGTGGCCGCGGGCCGTAGCGAGATGGCAAGAAATGCGATCGGCTTTTCGAGCGGGACGGGCCAGGTTGGCCGCGTTGTGAGGAAGCGGGCTGTATTTTTGGTGCGAAATCGTGCAGGATGAGGGCGGCCGAACGGGAGCCGACGGCCCGTGGCGGCGCGGTGCGCGTGGGCCGCGTGCTGCTGAAATGGCATGTTGACGCCACGGGCGCGTGACCGCTGAGAGTTGGTTCGGACAAGCGCAGAGCAGACGAAAAAAGACGGGAAAAACGGAGCAGCCGTCAAGACGATGGGCATCTACGATCGCGAGTATTATCGGGACGAATCGCGCGGCTTCACACTCGGGGGGCCTAGCGCTCGCAGCATGGTGACCAATCTGATTCTGGTTACCGTGGGCATTTATCTGGTGGATTTGTTTTCGGGCGATCGGCTGACGCAGTATGCCGCGCTGACCTCCGACACGCTGTTGAAGCCGTGGCTATGGTGGCGGTTTCTGAGCTACGGATTCTTGCACGATACGACCGCGCTGGGCCACATCTTGTTCAACATGCTGGCGCTTTACTTTTTTGGGCGCGATGTGGAGGGCGTTTACGGGCGGCGCGAGTTTTTGTGGTTTTACCTGACGTCGATCGTCGTGGCTGGTGTGGCGTGGGCGGCCGTGGCCCAGCTTGACGGCACACCGCCGGGCGTGCATGTGGTGGGGGCTTCCGGGGCAGTGACGGCCATCGTGCTGCTGTTTATTTTGCACTTCCCGCATCGCACCGTGCTGCTGTTTTTCGTGCTGCCGGTGCCGGCGTGGGTGCTCGGCGTGTTGATTTTGCTGATGGACTTCAGCGGGGCCACTCGGGGCGGAACGCACGTGGCGCACACGGCGCATCTGGCGGGGGCCGCGTTTGCGTTCTTGTATCAGCGATCGGGTTGGCGAATCAGCCGATTGGTGTCGTCCGAGGGCCGATGGTCGGGCGGCTGGCGCCAATGGTTGAAGCGGCGGCCCAAACTGCGACTGCACGACCCGGAGGCCGAAGAGGCACGGCTTCGCGAGGAAGTGGATCGACTGCTCGAAAAGGTGTACCGCGAGGGCGAGGCGAGCCTCACGCCCGCTGAGCGACGCAAGCTCGAAGCGGCAAGTCGCAAATACCAGAAACGCCGCCACTGATTCGACCCGCGTTGAACAAAGTGGCTGGCCAACGACGGGCCATCGAAGACGACGCTCCGGGCGTTTTTCAACCGTTCCGTCGACTTGAACGGATCGTGCCGTAACGGTTTCGCCGTCTGTACGGTTTTGCCGCCTGTGATGTTGCGGCCGTGCCCCCCCGCTCGGAAGGCGGACCATCTGAATACCACCTGAACAACCTACGCGAACAGCACGCGCAGCGATCGACCCGCTGAAGGCGGGAGAAGATTTTCGCGGATCTTTCGTCGGCTGCCGGGGCTTTTG
>WGDQ01000235.1 GCA_015493185.1 Planctomycetaceae bacterium | reverse complement strand
GTTCTACTGCTGATTGCAACCGAAGAGTGGTGGATCGGCAGCCGACTGCCGGCAATACACGATCGCAGGAAACCGCAGTCTCATGACGAAACGCGCCATCAACAGCCGTATCCGTCGCCCACTTCGACAGCAGAGCCCGACGAAAGCGCCCGGCGGCGCCAAGGCGTCGCAACCGGTGCAACGCTCGAGGCAACCCGAGACGTCGCCGTTGCGGACGAGACCACTGCCCCACCCATGCCGGCCGCGTTCGACGCAGCCGCGGCAACATCGTCACCGGCCGACACCACCTCGGCCGATGGAACGTTGCCCGAAAATTTGCGGCAACAAATCCAACGGCTGGTGCTCGGCGACGGATCGACGGCAGTGGAGGGCTGGATTCGCGTGCCACTGGAACCGGGCCAACGAACGGCATGGGCCCATGTGGCGTTTTGCCCGCCGCTACCACGAACGCCCCGCTTCGAATTTACCGTCGGACCAGAACCTCGCGCCCGGGTGAAAATCGGCCAACTACTGCCGTACGGCGTGCGCTTCGAGTTGAAGCTGGTTGAAGCCTACGACACGGAGCAATTTGTCGAACTTCATTTCATCGCCACAAGCCCTGCCTGATCGCCGAGGCTGCGCGGCTGAGCCTCGACCTCCGTGCCAACCACCGGCGCACTCAGCACGACTGCGGCAATTTTGCGCGGCAACGGGCCGCAAGAAACCGGGGCTTCATTGGCGGCCGCCACCAAACGAGGCGAAGGGACTTTCGCGGTCGCGCAAGCACCGACGAACATCCTACACCGCAGATACGCGTGCTGTATCGTCAAGAAGACCAAAGAATGCCGAGAGAAACGGCCTCCGGAGGTCTGCACACGATTCGCAAAGCTGGGCGCACAACATTCGCCTTTGGCGCCCTTGGCGACATCCAAAAACTGGCGGATAATGAAATGAACTATTGTTTGCCGCCGACTCGTCACAACGGGCCGATGCGACACGACACCGGCTTGCAAGTCACGACCAAAAAGTAGCGTCTGTGATCGCCGACGTCGTTCGGCAAACGCCTGGTCGGAAAAAAAGAATGTACGGCTTGCCGACAGCGAATCGCTGGGCATCTCAGACACACTATCTTTCAGCGACTTCGACCGACACTTTACTGATTTCCCTCCCCCCAACCACACGATCACTGCCATGGCACGCTGGCCCCGACAGGTGTGGACGTCGATCTACACATATGCCGCCGTGTTCGTTCTTTTCCCACTGCTCTGCGTGCTGGCCTACCTTTGGGTGCGCGGCGGCTTCTGACTATTGGCAGGCCGGGCGCTGATCGCACGGGGATTGCTTGCGCCGCGAGCCTCGTGCCGCACACGATGTTCTCTGATGCACACCGTTCGTCATCTGTACGAGCCTGAGTCGCCATGCATCAATAAGCTTAGCTGCATGACGCGAGACGACTCAGAGAGAAGCCGCCGCCCAGTCTCGTCAGAAAACAGAAAACTTCGCTCCGAAGATTTCGACGCGACGCGCGGCAACAAGGTGCGTTTCAGCGTTGGCAGCGAACTTGGCTGCCTCTGTAGTCCCGAACTACGACGCGGCGAATACAACCCCCAAACGCACGGAAGGCTCGGCCAGAAGATGGAAAGTGCGTTGCCGAATCGCGCGCAGACGACTCCGCAGAGCGCGCACCTACATGGGCAAATGAGCAAAGAGAAAGCAACAAGCGCTGGTGCCTCGGCGACAGCGGACTGTTAGTTGGCCTTCGCCACGCTCATCAGCCGCAGATAGTCGAGCGTGATCGCCAGCGCCTCGTTCATGTAGTAGTCGCGCTTGATTGCAGAGTCGGCAGGATCGACCAGCTCTCGCAGCTCTTCCTGGTCGTCCTTGTCGCTATCGAGCGCTTCGCGTTGGGCCATGAACTTCTCTTCGTTGAGCGTGATGGTTTTCTTGTTCTTGCGTTCAAGATACCGCTCGATGCGTTGCTGCACTTTTTTGAAATCTTCAGAGTTTTGGCGCCGCTGACGCGAGAGCATGTTCAATTGATGAACGATCTTGGGCTGCACGTAGTTTTCGGGCCGGAATGGCACACGCTTCACGCGGTCGAACTCCATAGCGTAGTCGAGGTCCGACTCGCCGATATCCAGATGCTCGGTGAGCGAAGGCAGTTCGATATCGGAAACCACACCACGGTTCTGCGTGCTATCTCCGCTGGGCCGATAGAATTTTTGCATCGTAATCTTCAGCGCGCCCAATTGCGGCGGGTTCGGCCCGATAAACAGTTCACGGCCCAGTTCTCGCAGAGTTTGCACTGTGCCCTTGCCGTGGGTTGTGCGGTCGCCCACGATCAACCCTCGGCGATAGTCCTGGATCGCACCGGCAAAGATTTCGCTCGCACTGGCGCTCAGCTTGCTGACCAGCACCAGTAGCGGCCCGTCCCAAGCTGTGCCGCGGTCGAGATCGTCGTAGTGCTGCACTTCGCCGTCAGCGTCTTTCACCTGCACAACCGGCCCGCGATCAATGAACAGGCCCGTAAGATTGATGGCCTCGGTAAGCGACCCGCCGCCGTTGCGCCGCAGGTCCATAATCACCGCATCGACGCCTTTGTTTCTGAACTCATCGAGAATACGTCGCACGTCGCGCGTAGTGCTTTTGTAATTGGGCAGGCGCAGCCGTGCGCCGGTCATGTCCATGTAGAAGCTGGGCAGATCGATCACGCCGATCTTGAACGGTGTTCCGTCGGGCTTGCGTCCTTCTTCGAACACATGCGCCCGTGCCTCGCTGTCTTTCAACTCGATTTTTGCTCGCGTGATGTTGTAAATTTTCGTTCCGGTTTCACCAGCAGGCTTTACTTTCAGACGCACCACGGTGCCGCGTTTGCCACGGATCATGGCCACCACGTCCGATAGTTTCATGTCGACAACGTCGACGATTTCGCCGTCGGTGCCCTGCCCTACACCCACAATCTGGTCTTCGGGCTTCAGGCGTCCGTCCTTATCGGCTGCACCGCCGGGAATGATCTTGCTGACGATCGTGTAGCCGTCGACCGATTGCAACGCGGCCCCGATGCCATCGAGCTGCAATCGCATTTGGATCTCGAAATTTTCCAGCGTGCTGGGCGACATGTAATTGGTGTGCGGATCGTAGCCCGATGTGAGCGCTGTCAGATACATTTCGAGCAACTCATCGTGATCGGTCTGGTGCATCCGGCGTGCGAAACTGTGATAGCGCCGGTGCAGCTTGTCGATGGCCTCTTGCCCTTCGAGGCCGTCGGCTTTCTGCACCAACAGATCGTATTTGATCCGTTTGCGCCACCGTTCGCGTGCCTCGGCACCGTCGCGCGGATAGCGCGCGGCGTCGCGGTCGATCACCATTTCTTCATCCACGGTGAAGTCGTGCTTCATCTGCAACAGCTCGTCGATCATCGCCACTCGCTCGTCGATTCGCTGAAGAAAGGTGTTGAACACCTTATAGGCGAAGCTGATGTCGCCCCGGCGGAACTGGTCGTCGAGCTCCGTCGCCGACTGGTTGAAGTCGTCGATATCCGACTGATAGAAGTAGAGCTTCATCGGGTCGAGGGTCTTCAGAAACCCTTTTAGGCAGCGCTCCGATTTCTCGTCGTCGACCTCGTGCCGCGTGAGATGTCCTCGTTTCAGTAGCGACACGACGGCCAACGTAATCTGCCGATCTTGCGCCGTCGGACCACGTAGCTCAGCCCATGCCGAGTGGGAAAGTACGCCCACGCTCACGAGAAACAAAACAGCGAGCCGAAAACCTGCCCGGCGGTTCAACGTGCAGTTCGTACTACCCATCGCAAATCCTTGGTATGTGCGTCTCTAAAAAAGGAACAAGACGTGACCGAAAAGAGATCGCCCTAAGTTCCATCAAAGAAAAGAGTTATTGCCATACTAGCCGCTTCCGCACAGCGAGGCAAGCCCAATGCCCGTGCGGCGCCGACGCACGCCCCCGCAATCGAGCGTCTCGTCGCAATGCGGAACTTTGGCCCAATTGCCCGACCCGAGCGTTCGTTTCTTAGGACTGCCCTTGGCCTTACGTTCATGCCAATACACGACATTCGGTCGGGCAGGCGTAAGCGGTACCTAGCGAAAAAACCACTCTCTTGTACAGCTAGGCAAGCTGGACTGCCTCTGGTCGTCACACTGACGACCGTGGTCTTCTACGTCGTCGGGCAATCGGCGGTTCTTGGCGATCGCATCCTTCCTGGGTCACTTTTTTTGGGGCTTTCGGCCAGCATGTCCCCCCTCGCACGGCTCGCATCGTGCACGAGCTATATCGGAGGCTCAGGGTACCAGAGCCGGCGCCTGCGTACTGACAAGCCACCGCCGCACGCAAACACCGGTACTCACGGCGGGTTGTCACACGACGCACGGCCACATCCTGACGCACGTTGCGACGCTTTCATCGGCAAACTCCACCGCCTTGGCAGGTACGTTCGGCTCGTGTGCGGCATGGCCGTTTCGGTCCGCCGGCATCTCGGCCGAACCGGTCATTGCACAACCTGCCTGCGTTGCCTTGTGGTGGGTGTTGTTGCAGACTGGGTTGCGACAACCGGTTCTGTCCGCTTTTGTTACCGCGCAAGCTAGCGTGCCAAATGCCTGTGAAAATGAACACGAACCGAGGCTTGCCCGTCGGTCGAACGGTCGCCAAAATCCTCATGGTTCGCAGATCCGATTTGCCTGTGCAGCGTGTAAGACGTTTTAGAATGTGCGTCTTCTTTTTCTCCCGGCCTACGTTTCGGCACATCCACACGGCATTTTTCACGATTCATTCTCTCAACTTTTGCGTTTCTCGTACGTTGGCAATCATGGCGGGCGAGGGCGGAAAGCGAAAACATTGCATCGCGCCGGTTGCTAACACTTGATTCGTTACAATGTGTTTATGTCATCCGACTTGCAAACCGAGCGTGCCGATAGCGTTTATTCGTATCTGACCATGACGGTCGGTCCGCGCGCCGGCAACCACTATTTGTTGCAGCGTGGCCGCGAAAACTGCATCGGTCGCGGCTCCGACTGCGATATCGTGTTGAGCGACCCTCTTTGTTCGCGAGTGCATGCCACGCTGTTTGAGCAAGATGGCCGCTGGCATGTTCGTGATGCGCAAAGCCGCAACGGCACGTTCGTGAACGACCAGAAAATCGACGAGGCCATTCTCGACGAAGGGCATCGGTTGCGCATCGGGGCGTCGGAGTTCGCTTTCCACCAAAGCACTATTTCGCCCACGGTGCACGTCGAGGTGAAAGACGACGCCCGGCAAACCGTGGTTCGCAACTCGCCGGTCGATCCGCGAGAAAGCGGCCTCAACGTCTTGGCCATGATTCAAGAGCCGCAGCAGGCACAGCGCTTGTTGCTGCTGTATCAGTTGGCGATCAAGCTGCTGGGCTGCGGCGAACCGGCCGAGGTGATTCGTTATTCGCTCGAGCTGATGCATGCCGAAACCGAGGCCTCGCTCGTGGGCTTTTTGCACGTGAGCGACGATGGCCGCCTGACTGTTCAACAGGTGCTGCCCGAAACCGACAACGAGCCCCAACAATTGAGCGACACGCTTACCCATATGGTGCTCAACCAACGGCAAGCGGTTTGGATTGCCAACCAGCGCACGGCAACCGACGATTCGCAGGCAGCCCTGGACGAATTTGCCGATGGGCTTTGCGTGCCACTGGTGGTGGGGGGCAATGTGATTGGCGCGGTTCACGTTTATCGCCGTGATGGCCGGTTCCGCCAGGCGCACTTCGAGTTCGCGATCTCGTTGGCCAACATCATGGCTGTGGCACTGGCCCGGGCCCGACACGACCAGCGGCTCGAAACCAACTACCGCCGACTGCAAGCGCAAAGCGGCGACTTCGATGAGTTGGTGGGCGAAAGCAAGCCGATGCTCGACTTGAAGTCGAAAATCCAGCGGCTGGCCCACGCCACCGGTTCAGTGCTTATCCGCGGCGAAAGCGGCAGCGGCAAGGAGCTGGTAGCCCGTGCCCTGCACCGCAACAGCCCGCGTGCCGATCGACCGATGCTGGCCGTCAACTGTGCCGCCATCCCGCAAGAATTAATGGAAAGTCAGCTTTTCGGGCACCGAGCCGGCG
>WGDQ01000234.1 GCA_015493185.1 Planctomycetaceae bacterium | reverse complement strand
GGATGGACTGGCGGCTGGTCGAGTGGATTTTGGGCCGTGAGGTGCAGGCCGAAATGGCCGAGTCGGCAAGCGACCGTCGGCAGGAGGGCGAAGCGGCACAAGCCAACGGGTCGGAACGGGCAGGGGCCGACGCACGACACGAGACGAGCGGCAACGGTAGGTGGCTTGTGAATCGCAGCACGCTATTGCAGCACTATGTGAGTCGATGGCGACGGTCGGCGAGTTGCTCGCCGGATGATGCGACGACGGCCTGCGGGCAGTCGGACGAGCCGTGCGGCAAAGGGCAAGCGACATAGCGGCCGGCGGCAACCGTAACGATGCAGGAGGAATCTGTAATGGCGAAACGCAAACGACAACGACGTGCAAAGCGTCGTAGCGGCATCAATCCTGCAAAGCAGTCTACACTTGACGACGCCGCTACCGTGTTCTTCTATCCAGACGGTACGCTGGCAGCGGATCTTCAAAAGGAAATCACCGGAACACCGGGAACGGATCACGTCGTTGCCATTGCAACCGGAACGGATTGGCCAGGTTACGCAGAAGACGTTGCGAAGCAAGAGGCAGCAGCGGTTGTCCGACGCCGCAAAAAGTCTGATAAACAATAGGGCAATCGTTGTACCAGAACCGTTGGTGCTGATCGAAAACGCCCCCTATGGCGGGATTGGGCCCGGAGGCTTTCTTGGCGGGTAATACCTGCGCCCAAGGTGATGATGCGGGAGTTGCCGTCGTTGTCCCGCCTACAAAGGACGCGATGAACCGTGGCGCTGGTGGGGTGGCCGACTGCCTAAAGGACGCAATGGCTGGTTCGTGCGACGGATCGAGCGGGAAGTTCGCACGTTTGTGGTGCGTGGCTGAAGAAATAGGGTGCCGCACGTGATGGCGCAGTAATGTAGTGCGTCTCGGGAAGCACAAGCACGGTTGCGGTACGTGCGCGTGACGCAAGCAGCGGCAAGAAGCAGCGGTGATCGGGCGAACGGGGGCGTTTCTGCTCTCGCTCGCTTTTTCTTTACCATATCTTTCACGTGCCGGATCTTTCACTTGCGGGGCATGCGTCTGTGACTCCGGGTATGTGACCCCAGCTAGTTGGGACAGGAGGGGCTTTCTTGATGCAGGATGGGCTGGCGTATTGGAACGGCCGGGTGGTCGATGCGGCGGACGTGCGGCTGGGCTTGGGGGCGGCGGCGATGGTGTACGGCGCCAGCATAACCGAGCGCCTGCGGACGTTCGGCGGGCGGCTGTTTCGCCTTGAGGAGCATATGCGTCGGCTGCGGCGATCGTTGGCCGTGTTGGGATTGGCCGCGGACGTGCTGCCCGATGGTTTGGAAGCCGCGGCACAGGCGCTCGTGGACGAGGCGTTGCGGCGCGAAGGCGCGGCGGAAATGGGGCTGGTGATTCTTGTGTGGCCGCCGGCGCCGGAGGCAATCGGCTGCGGCGAAGAGCTGGCCGAACGGCCCGACGTGGTGATGCACACGCATCGGCTCGAACTGGCACGCTGGGCACCGCTTTATGCCGAAGGCGTGCGGCTGACGATCAGCTCGGTGCGGCAAGTGCCGGCGGCGTGCTGGCCACGGTGGTTGAAGTGCCGAAGCCGAATGCACTATTACCTGGCCATTCGCGAGGCGCAACGCCGAGAGCCGGGGGGCGTGCCGGTTTTGCTCGACCCCGAGGGCCACATTACCGAGACCCCGACGGCCAACCTGGTGCTGTTAAACGGCGATGGGCGGTTGGTGGCCCCGCCCGGCGACGAGGTGCTGCCGGGGGTGAGCCTGGGCATGCTGCGCGAGTTGGCCGCCGAGTTGGGCTTTGCGTGGCGCGAGCAACCGCTGATTGCGGACGACGTTTACGCTGCGGACGAAGTGATGCTGACCAGCACGCCGTTTTGCGTTTTGCCCGCCGTTGGGGTGGACGAACACACGATCGGCTCGGGATCGCCGGGCCCGGTGTATCGGCAATTGCTCGATGCGTGGTCGCGGCGGGTGGGCGTGGACATAGCGGCTCAAGCCGCGCGGGGCGTGTAGGTCGAGGCGACGAGATGCGTCGATCGAGGGAGCGGACCGACCCGCGAGGCGTGTTGCGTTTTGGCGACATCGAGTGGGCCGATGTCGACCTTGCTTCGCTTGCGGCAAAGCACCGATGGGGGCAGAGTTGCCTTTCTGCGAACGATTGTAGCGATCTGAGCATGCTGCGCGATCGGGCGGGCGGCAATCGTTGAATTGGCCGCCCGCTGGTGCATCGGGCGATTTGACCCCCGCCGGATCGCGGCCCAAGTTTTCAATGTAGCCGGATCCTACGGCGCGAAAGGGTCGGAAGTTTACGGGCCTGCGCTGTCTGTGCGGTCTGGTTTTCCCCTTTGTTCCCCCGCTGGGGCTCTGGTTCGCGCTGTTCCTGCCTTCCTTTTTGTTTCTTGGTGTTTCGCTGGCGTTTCTCGGTTGCTGTGAATCGCGCGTTTCTTCGTTTTTTTCGCGCGAGGAGCAGCGGGCGCGGAAGCACCGGAAGCACCGGAAGCACCGGCAGCATGGCGGCGGCATGGGAACCGCGAGAGCCAGTGACCGCGTGAGCGAGCGACCGCGAAAGTCGGTGACCGCGAGAGTCGGGGGAATCGCAGGATTGGGAAGCTGCAGGATTTGCAAGCGGCAGGATTCGGGAGCCGCAGGATTCGGGAACCACGGGGAACACGACAGGGCCATCCACATGGGCGGCAGCCGGCTGGCGGATACGCTGAGCGCCCCTTGAGAAACGCTTTCTGGTTGCGAACGGTGGCAACCGATCGGCTCGCAATGACAAGAGTTGAAGATTCGAGGTGATGAACGTGGCCACGATTTCGAGACGATCGCGCCGCGGTGCAACGCTGGTGTTGTTCGCGCTTTTCTTGGTCGGTTTGTTGGGCATGATGGCCTTTTCGATCGACGTGGGCTACATGGTGCTGGTGCGCACGCAGCTTCAGAACGCGGCCGATTCGGCGGCGATTGCCGCGGCCAGCGTGATGGGCAACGATCCCGACGGGGTGTTTGCCACGGCCAACGATTTCGCATCGCGTCATATCGCGGGCGGCAAGTCGGTGCAACTGGAAACGACCGACGTGGAATTCGGCATTTGGGATGCGTCGACGCGCCGTTTCACGCCCACCTCGGACCTGGGGAACGCCGTGCGGGTGACGGCCCGCCGCGACGCGGGAACGGCCACCGGCGAAGCGCCGTTGTTTTTTGCCCGCGTGTTCGGCATGCGCAGCTTTGAAATGGAAGCCTCGGCCGTGGCGATGGTGAATCCGCGCGATATCGCGTTTGTGGTCGATTTGTCGGGTTCGATGAACGACGATACCGAGCCGGGTTGGGCTACGGACGCGATCAACAGCGAGTTTGCCCCCGAGGGTTACCCGACGGTGGGTAATCAGTTGATGGCCGACGTTTATCAGGACTTCGGCTTCGGCAGGTATCCGGGGCCGCTGGAGTATATCGGTCAGCCCTTGGGCGTGCGGCGCGACAAGTGGGCCTACGCCGAGATGACGAAGGACAACGGGCCGCTGGCGAGCAAGAAGATACCGGCCCGTTACCGCATCCGCTCGAGCGACACCGAAGCGGTACGCAAGGTGAAGGCCTATAGCTGGATGATCGACAACCAGATTGCCAGGCTGATGCCCGCCGCGCAGCCGAAGCCCGACAGCCGACGGAACTATGCCTACTG
>WGDQ01000233.1 GCA_015493185.1 Planctomycetaceae bacterium | reverse complement strand
TACGGACGATCGGGGCTGTTCGTGAGGCTCCATGTGCAGATGTCTCCAAAAGTGCAGTGTTCGGACGAATTGTGCTGCTGAACCGTGCGGCCGCATCCGATCCAGCCGACATGCCCCGGTGTTTCGCCAGGGAGCGTTGGCCATTGCAATGTGCCGAGCCGCCATCCCATGCCACTTGGTTGGCAAGGCCCAAGTGCGTGTCGGATCGGCGATTGCCCCCACCCCTGCGGTCAACGATCGGGCCCGCTCAGTGCGAGGGGGGGCCTTGGCGTCGGCTAGACATCGGCCGTGACAGGCTGAATATCGTATTTATCGATCAGGCGGTAAAGGCTTCGCCGGCTAATTCCCAATTTTCTTGCTGCCCGGGCTTTGTTGCCGCCGGTGCGGCGCAACACGTCGATGATGTGGGCCCGTTGGATGCTGGCCAACGCGTCCGCGTCGGCCACGGCGGCCGGTTCGCTGGCGGTCTCGCTGCTCACCGACCGAACAATGTCGCGCGGCAGGTCGTGCAAGTGCACGATATGATCGTCGGCGAGGATTTTGGCCCGCTCGATGGCGTTGGCCAGTTCCCGAACGTTTCCGGGCCAATCGTAACGCTGCATTGCCGCGAGAGCCTGCGGCTCGATGCTCCAATCGGGGCCCAGAAAATGGTCGATCAGCAGCCGAACGTCGCCGTTTCGTTCGCGTAGCGGGGGAAGTTCGAGCGACATCACATTGATGCGGTAGTACAAATCCTGCCGAAAGCGGCCGGCCCGCACCTCGGCTTCCAAATTACGATTGGTAGCCGCCAGCAAGCGGACGTTGACGCGACGCTCTTTGAGCGATCCGACGCGGCGCAACGAGCCGTCTTCCAGCACGCGGAGCAGCTTGGCCTGCAACGAGGGGGCTAGTTCTCCGATTTCGTCGATGAACAGCGTGCTGCCGTCGGCCACCTCGAACAGGCCCGGCTTGGCTGCCACGGCCCCGGTGAACGCTCCCTTCTCGTGCCCGAACATTTCGCTTTCCAGAAGCGGTTCGGGCAGCGCGGCGCAATTGATCACCACCATGGGGCGATTGGCCCGTTGGCTGTGCTCGTGCAGTGCCCTGGCAACCAATTCTTTGCCCGTGCCGCTTTCGCCTTGGATCAGTATCGCTTTGTCAGTTGGTCCGGCACGCCGCACGAGCCGGTAAACCTCCTGCATGGCCGGCGACTGGCCGACCATCTGCTCGACAGGGCGATTGCGTTGCAGAACGGCCTTGAGCTGTTCGTTTTCTTTTGTCAGTTGACGGCGCTCGGCGGCCTTTTCGATGCGGGCTTCGAGTTCAGATAGCGGGAAAGGCTTGGTGAGATAGTCGAAAGCGCCCTGCTTCATCGCCTCGACGGCCGTTTCGATTGTTCCCTGCCCGGTCAGCATGATTGCTTCGCAGTCGGGGTTGGCTTGCTTGAGCAGCTTAAGCAATTCCAGCCCCGACATACCGGGCATGACCATATCGAGAATTGCCACGTCGAACTGACGGCGCTCAAGCAAAGCCAGTGCCTCGTTGGCGTCGGCCGCCTGTTCGGTGCGGTATCCGCGACGCAGAAACCGGCGGGCCAAGCTCGCCCGAAAATCGGGATCGTCGTCGACGATCAACAGATCAATGTTCCTAGCGGCCCCCTGCCCTTCTTCTGCGTGGTTTTGGGTCACGTTTCCAGATCCTCGCTTGCGGCAAAACATAGGAGACGGCCGCGTTGACGCGACCGAGACAAAAAATGAGGACAAGCCTCGTACGCTACGAAACACCATATGCTTGGCAAACCGTGTGCCGAGCAATGCGTGACTATCCGTAACGTATTTTATGGAAGTAACTTATTCGATTTGTTTGGTCGTTTGTGCGTGGCCGGTTACTGCTGGGATGTGCGATAAAGCGCGCTCTATGTACCTCTTTTACCCCATAGGCTAGGGCTGGGCAAAACGATCTTCGGTTCTCAGCAGGGCGTGGTTCCGCTCGAACGCCCTGCCCCTGGGCGGCGGTGCGCGTCTGAAGGCCCGTCGTTCTCGGTCGCACACCGCGCAGGGGCTGAGAATGGCCAAAGCGCCGGGCAGTGTTGGTGGAGCTCAGCGTGGGTGGAGTTGTTGGATTGTTTCCATCCGTTCCCACGCCCGGATGCCGCAG
>WGDQ01000232.1 GCA_015493185.1 Planctomycetaceae bacterium | reverse complement strand
GCCCGCAACTGCTCGGCGACACGCTGCCCCAACACTTCGGCCTCGCAAACTGCGACTGCCGACGAGGCCGAAGTGTTGGGGCAGCGTGTCGCCGAGCAGTTGCGGGCCGCCGGGGCAGATCGACTGATCGAGGCGGCACGGCGCGAGGCGTCGCCCTGACGAACTCCCCGTGCATGGCACGCCAAAGCACCAAACATCTCTAAACCGCCAAACACTCCAACTGCGCACCGTCCTGCCTAAAGAACCACGAAGCCATCGCGATGCTGCGAGGCGGCACGGCTGCGGCGGCCACTGTGCGAAGCGGCGTGGGCGGGCAGCTCGAATCGGCTGGTTCTGCGCCTCGACCGGCAAAAACCGCTTGGGCCCGCTTAGCGAAGCAGCGGCCCCTGCGCCGTGCGGCAAAGCAAATCGAATGCTTCGCAATCCGCTTGAAGGCAACGATTTACTCGGTCCGCTACCCGCCGATTACGGGCGGTGCGAGGCCATGTGGCACACGGGTTGCTAAAAGAAGCCGGCCGACGCCAGGGGGGCGTGTCTTCCAGCAGAAGCAACCGATCGACCATGCCGTACGGACTGTATCTTTCGGCCGAAGGTGCCCAGGCCCAATCGCGCCGGATGGAAACGATCGCCAACAACCTGGCCAATGTCGACACGCCGGGCTTCAAGCGCGATCTGGCCGTTTTTCAGGCCCGCTATGCCGAGGAAATTGTTCAAGGCACCGACACGCCGGGCAGCGGCACGATCAACGATTTGAGCGGCGGCATCGAAGTGCTTGAAACGCGGACCGACTTCAGCCGCGGGCCGCTCAAGTCGACCGGTGTGAAAACCGACATGGCCATCGACGGCGATGGCTTCTTTCTCGTGCGTCGCGGCAATCAAGACTATCTCACGCGAGCGGGCAACTTCATGCTCACGGCCACCGGCGATTTGGTGACGCAAGAAGGCGATGCCGTGCTCGATAGCGGTGGCACGCCTATCCGCATCGAACCCGAACTGCCCTGGCAACTGGGTCCCGACGGCACCATCCAACAAGAAGGCAGCGTCCGGCCGTTGGCTCTGGTGCGGCCCGAATCGTTGAACGACCTGATCAAAGTGGGCGACAACCTGTTCTTTCCGCTCAAACCGCCCGTGGCTCTCGACCCCGCCGCGCGGCACGTGGTGAGCGGCCACCTGGAAGCCTCGGGCGTGCGGCCCACGTTGGAAATGATGGAGATGATCGAGACCTCGCGGGCCTTCGAGGCCAACGTGACGATGATCCGCAACCACGATTCGCTACTCGGCACGCTGATTTCCGGTGTGCTGTTGTCGTAGCGTCGCAGCAGGCGCGTGCCTCGGTTTCGAAGCAACCGCCTTGTCGTCGTTTTTGCTGAATGAACACGAAATCCAACTGATGAATCGCGCCTCGCAAGCCCAACAGTGTTGCGAGGCCGACCGACGGGAACCCCGGCCATGAGTATCCAAACGCTTTACACGGCTGCCACCGGCTTGGACTCGATGCAGACCAAGCTCGACGTGATCGCCAACAACCTGGCCAACGTGAACACCACGGCCTTCAAACGCGATCGGGCCAACTTCGAAGATCTCTTCTACCGGCAACTCAAGCTGCCCGGCGTGCAAGACCAGAACGGGGCCTTGACGCCCACGGGCGTTCACATCGGTCTGGGGTCGCGTGTGCAAAGCGTGCAAACCGACTTCGGCCAAGGCGCCTTTCAGCAAACCAACAACCCACTCGACGTGGCGATCGAAGGCGACGGCTTTTTTCAAGTGACCGACCCCTTCACGCAGCAGATCGTGTATACGCGAGCCGGCAACTTTTCGATCAACGCCAACGGCGACCTGGTTATCGGTTCGGCCAACACGGGGCGCCTGCTCGAGCCGGCCATCACCATTCCACAAGATGCCACAGACATCACGATCGGCGCCGACGGACAGGTGTTTGTGCGCATTCCCGGCCAGAACCAATTGCAGAACGTCGGTCAGATCCAACTGGCCAATTTCATCAATCCCGAAGGCTTGTTGAAAATTGGTGAAAACCTGTACGCGGAAAACAACGCGGCGGGCCCGGCCTTTATTTCGAACCCCGGTCAAGATGGGCTGGGCGTGCTGCGGCAGGGCACGCTGGAAGCCTCGAACGTGGAGCCGGTGCGGGAATTGGTCGACCTGATTACCACGCAGCGGGCCTTCGAACTCAACTCGCAAACGGTTCAGGCAGGCGATCAGATTCTGCAACTATTGGCCACGTTGCGGCGGTTCTAAACGAGCAACGAACCTGGGCTCGACCTGAGCCGACGACAAACACACGCACCGCGGAAACAGAAAAACGGAACCCATCGCTGGCTGGCCTCGGCCGCCACGGATCATCAGCTCGATCGCATGCGTTCACTCATCTGGCACCAGAACATGGCCGCACCTTCACTGTGGATCGTCGAGCGTCGCACACGTTTTGCCGCAGCAATGTTGTGCGCTTGGGCGCTGCTGGGTCCAGCGGGCAGCCGATGCGTGAACGGCGCCGAAATCCGCTTGCGGCCGCATGCCCACCCCGGCGGAACCCTGGTGGTGCTGGGCGATGTGGCCGACATCTTCGCGGCCGATCCGCAACAACAGGAGCGTCTGCGCCACATCGAGCTGTTTCCCGCCCCGCCAACCGGACAAACCCGGTTCGCTCGGGCCAAGGAAATTCAAGACCTGCTGGCGCTGCGGGGCGAGAATTTACTGGATCACGTCTTTTCGGGTGCCAGTCAGGTGAAAATCTCGCGCGGCACCGGCTACAGACAGGCCGACCGCAGCACGGGCGCGGTGTCGTTTCTGCGGCGCCGCGTGCAGCGCCGGCTGCGCGAAGCGATTGCCCGCAAACTCAACGGCAGCGACGACACCAACGGCTGGCGGATCGAGTTCGATCTGAGCGATCAAGAGATCGAAGCGATCAACCGCCTGCCCGTGCCCCTATGGGTGGAGCGCCGTGGCTCAGCGGCCGGCCCGGACCAGATGTGGCGGGTGTCGGCAGGGTCGGGGCAATGGATCGACGTGCGGGCGCGCATCAGCCCGGCCCCGCGCGTGGTGGCCGCAGTGCATGCGGTTCGTCGCGGAGCAACGATCCACCGCGAAGATGTGCGGCTCGTGCCGGCTGAAACGATCGACGACACCGTGTTCACCTCGATCGACGAAGTGGTGGGACAAGAAACAACTCAGGTACTCACGGCTGGGCAGGTGCTCACTCGCGATTTGCTCCGGCAGCCTACGCTGGTCAACCGTGGTCAGGTGGTCACGGTGTTTTCACGCACCGCCGGCATCACCGTTCGGACCACGGCACGAGCCCAAGAAGACGGAGCCCTGGGCGACCTGATTCCCGTCGAGTCGCTGCTCGATCGCCAGCGGTTCTATGCCCGCGTGAGCGGTATTCAAGAGGTCGAAGTTTACGCTCGATCGTCGCGCCCCGTGCAGGCGGCGGCCGCTCGCGAACCGGTTCGCGATTCGGCCCGCGACTCGGCAGAAGGATTCATTCGTTCCGCTCCGGTCAACGCGGTTGGGCAGTATGGGGAGAACGCCGCGACCTCTTCGACCGTCAAGTCGGGCGGCGGTCGTTCGAGCTACTTCAACCGTGCCGCCACGCTCGACGTGTCTGCCTCTGCGGAAATCGTCCATGATGGCAACCCGGCGGGTATTTCGACAAATAACGCTTCGCCACGGGCATCGCGGGTGGCGACGACAAACCGTGTCGCGCCCCGAGGGGGCACGCCGGCTCGTTTGGCCAACGGCACGGAACGGAACGAAACGCGCGCCCGGCGGCATCCGCTGCGAAACCGAGCGGCTGCGCCCGCGGAAACTGCCGTGGCATTTTCAGCCGCTTCCCGCGTTAGAGCAGATCGCACATTGAGCGCGGAAGCTGCTGCTGAGGCGAGTCGCCCATCGCTGCAAGCCAGCGCGATGCCTTCCGAGGGCACAACGAAACCACGCGAGTCGACGGCACGATCGCCCCAGGCGCAACCATCACAGTGGAAGCAGTGGAAAGCCGCACGAAAGACCGTTCGATGATGAAAGGCCCTACCGTGTATCGAATCAGTTGCTCATCTGTTTGCCAGTCTGGTCGTCCGACGTTGTCAGGTCGCTGCCTGATGCTGACGGCGGCACTGGTTGTGATGGTCGCAAGCGCCGCAAGGCCGCGCGACGCCGCAGCGCAAAGCTCCAGCCTTTTCGGCGCGCCGGACAGTCGAACGCCGCTCACGCTTGAAGACGCCTCGTGGCTTTACATCAAGGTCGAGCCGCCTCGTGAAGTGCGGCTGTACGACATCATCACGATCATCGTGAACGAGCAAGCCCAGATGATCAGCGAAGGCGATGTGCAACGCCGTAAGCAGGCCAATCTGAATGCCCAATTGCTCGACTGGGTACGCCTCAGCGGCCTGGACCTGAAGCCGGCCCCGCAGACAGACGGCGACTTGGTTGTGCAAGGCAACTTGCAAAGCCGGTTACAAGCGCAGTCGGACATCGAAACGCGCGACTCGTTGCAGTTCACCATCGCCGCTACGGTGGTCGACATCCGACCGAATGGAAACCTGGTGATCGAGGCACACCGCGACATCCAAAACAACGAAGAGGTTTGGGAATACTCGCTCACAGGCATCGTGCGGCCGGAGGATGTGACGCCGGCCAACACGGTGTTGAGCGAAGACGTGGCCGATTTGAGCATCCGCAAGCGTGAGAAGGGCAGCGTTTACGACGGCTACCGCCGCGGCTGGCTGCTGCGGGCCATGGACCGCTTTTCGCCTTTCTAAAAGTTGGCCCAGATCATGTGGTGTTGTGGAAAGCCAGTTTTTCGGAAAAGAAGCGATTGAGCCCATCGCAGCAGGCATTATGGAGCGAATCAGGCCCATGTTTTCTATCGCGTTTTCCATCGTGAGAAAATCGCTGATCTTTTCGCTGATCATTCGGCGATGGCTCGCCACGAAACGATACGGCACCGCTTGGCTCCACGTGGCGCGAAACCACCCGAGGCGCATGGCCGCTTGCTGGCTGGCGGCGGGGTGGCTGGCCGGATTTGTTTTCTTGGTCCAACCCGCGGCGGCGGCCACCCGCATTAAAGACATCTGCCGCGTGAAGGGTCAGGAAGAAAACACGCTGCACGGTCTGGGGTTGGTCGTGGGCTTGAAGGGCACGGGCGACGGAGGCCGCTTTTTGCCTACGATCCGCAGTTTGGCCACCGCCATGAAGCTGATGGGCAATCCGATCGGCAAAGAGGGCCTGAAGGAACTGAAAGACGCCAAAAACGTGGCGTTGGTCACGGTCACCGCCACGGTGCCCGCGGCCGGGGCACGGCAGGGCGACAAGATTGATTGCACGGTGAGCTCGATCGGATCGGCCAAAAGCCTGGCCGGCGGTCGGTTGTTCATCACGCCGCTACAGGGCCCGCAGCCTAACAATCCGCGGATCTACGCCTTTGCCGAGGGGGCATTGTCGATCGAAGACCCGGAAGTGGCCACCACGGCCCGCATTCCCGGTGGCTGCCGCCTGGAAGAAGACTTCTTCAACGCCTTCACCAAGGAAGATCGGTTCACGCTCGTGGTCGATCAGAATCATGCCGACTTCGAGATCGCGCAGGCGATTGCCGAGGTGATCAATCGGCCACCGCTGGGCAGTGCTGGGGGCGACGAACCGCTGGCCCGCGCGCTGAACCCCGTGAACATCGAGGTTCGTATCCCGTCGCAGTATACGGCCGACCCGGTCGACTTCATCTCGCAGGTGCTGGCGTTGGAAATTTTGCTCGAGTCGGATGTTCGCACCGATGCGCGTGTGGTGATCAACGAGCGAACCGGCAGCATTGTGATTGATGGGCAGGTAGAAATTGGTTCGGCCCTGATCACGCATAAAAACATCGCCATCGGCACCGGCGAGAACGCCGAGTTGGGCAAGTTCGTACCGCTGCACATCGGCGAGCAGCCCCCGGCCCGGTTGCAATCGCTGGTCGAGGCACTCAACGCGATCAAGGTGCCGACCGACGACATTGTGGACATCATCAAAACGTTGGACCGCTCGGGCAAACTGCACGGCAAGCTGATTTTGCAATAGTCCGACGGTCGATCATCGGGCTGAATCGGCCGGCCTCCGACGCCGGCACGTTGCGAAGCAAAACACGTCGCGAAAACAAACAAAAGGACACCCGCCATCACGATGAACGCACTGTCTTCGATCTCACCGGCCCGGGCCGACGTGGCGCTACAGCAAAACGCGACGTCGCAGCCTGCGGCACCGCCGGCCGATGCTACGCGCGAGGCATTCGACGATTTTGTGGGCCAAACGTTCTTCGGGCAGATGCTCAAAGCCATGCGATCGACCGTGGGCAAACCGGCCTACTTTCATGGCGGACAAGCCGAGGAAATTTTCCGCGGGCAGTTGGACCAGGTGCTGGCCGAAAAGATGTCGGACGCCGCGGCCGATACGTTCACCGGCCCGATGTACGAACTGTTCACGCTGCGACGCGGCTGAATCGTCCGGGAGCAGAATCGATCTTCACGATGACAACGGGCCGGGCCGCAACAAACGGACCCTTGCTTGCGAGGCTGGCGACATCGAGCAGGTAGCAAACCGCCGCGGTTTGCGCGAGGCGCGCGCCGTCGGGCTTGAAGCAAACGACCGAGAGAACACGCGAAGAAACGAACCACGCGAGCCGTTGGGCCGCTGCATTCACGTTGCAAACGCGAACGCCGGAAACGAACGAGGCGATGAAAGGACTCGACATGCAGCCCGAGTGGGAATCGGAATTGGTGGGCTTTCTCAGCGAACTGTCGGCCCTGCAAGACGAGTTGCTCGATCTCTTGGGCCAGAAGCGCGACGCACTGGCCGGGGCCGATAGCGCCGCGCTGGAGTCGATCCAGCCGAAAGAAACGGATCTCATCTCGCGGCTGCAAGCGTCTCATCAGCGTCGGGCCGAGCTGCTCGAGCGGGCCGCCGGGCAAGGCTTGCCCTCAGAAACATTGCGTGCGCTGACCGAGGCGTTGCCCCTGGACGAACCAGAACGGGCCGAGCTGCGCCAGCGTTTTACCCAAAGCGCCATGAAATCGCGGTTGATTCAGCACCATAGCCTGACCAATTGGGTGCTGATCCAGCGGACGCTGCTGCATCTATCGCAGGTGCTCGAGATTATTGCCACTGGCGGTCGGCTACAGCCGACATATGGAAAGGGAACGGCTGTCGATCCCTCGGGGTCGCTGGTGGACCACGCAGCCTAGAACCGACGCGGCAAAACCGCGAACTTGCACAAGCGAGTGCCATGTCGCTATTCAGCTCGATCCAACTTGCCAACAATGCCCTGCGCGCCCAGCAGATCGGTATTCAGGTCGTCGGCCAGAATATCGCCAACGCCAACACGCCGGGCTACATTCGCGAGCAGGTCAACTTCTCGCCGGCCGAGACACAACGCGTCGGCAATCTGCTGCTTGGTTTGGGGGTGCGCGTCGATGGCATCGTGCAGAAGATCGACACCTTTCTGCAAGCCCGGCTTCGCGATGCGGCCAGCGACCGCTCGGGGGCGGAGACTCAGGAAAAAACCTACCTGCAGCTCGAATCGATCGTGGGCGAGCTGAGCGACACGGACCTGAGCACATCGCTCAATGATTTTTTCGCCAGTGTGGCCGAGGTGCTCAACCAACCGGAAAGCCCCACGGTGCGCAACCTGGCGGCCCTGCAAGGCAAGACACTCACCTCCGATATCAACCGCCTGGTGAGCCGCGTGCGCGACATCCGCAAAGACCTCAACGAGCGGGTCAAGGCGCTGGCCGACGACGTGAATCGCCTGTTGGAAGAAATTCGCACGCTCAACGTCCGCATCACCGAAATCGAAGGCGGCAGCACCTCGAGCAGCGATGCGGTGGGGCTGCGCGACCAGCGCGAGGTGGCCCTTTCGAAACTTTCCGAATTGATCGACGTGAAGATCGTTGAGCAAACCAGCGGGGCGGTCAACGTCTTCAGCGGCGGCGACTTTCTGGTGTTCGAGGGCACGACCAAGCAGGTTGAAGTTTCGCTCGATACGGACCGCGCGCTGAGTATCGCCACGCTGCGCATCGCCGATACCGATTCGCCACTGATCGCCAGCTCGGGCGAACTGTATGGGCTTTATACGGCCCGCGACGACGTGCTGGGCGGCTTTATCGATCAGATCGACGACTTCGCCAGCACGCTGGCCTTCGAGTTCAATCGGATCTTCTCCTCAGGACAAGGGCTGAGCGGCTATCAGCAGCTCACCAGCGAGTTTGCCGTCGACGACGTGACGGCGCCACTCGATGCCGCTGGGCTGAAGTTCACCCCGGAAAACGGTCTGTTCCAAATACTGGTGTACAACAAGCAAACCGGGCTGACGCAAACCACTGATATTCGTGTCGATTTGAACGGCCTGGACAACGATACGTCGTTGGCCGACCTGGCGGCGGCCATCGATGCTGTCGATGGTATTTCGGCAACCGTGACACCGGACCGACAGTTGACGATCACCAGCGACTCGACCAATCAGGACTTCGCCTTTGCGGCCGATACCAGCGGCGTGCTGGCAGCGCTGGGTATCAACACCTTTTTCTCCGGCACCACGGCGCAAGACATCAGCGTGAGCGACACCATTCTCGACGATCCCACGAAGTTTGCCGCCAGCGATTCAGGCATTGGCCAGGGCACGGGCAACGCGGTGCTGCTTGCGGGCTTTCTCGACCGGCCGCTCGATTCGCAAAGCGGCGCCACGCTCACCGAACTGTACGACCGCCTTACGGGAAGCGTTACCCAGGGCTCTGCCGTAGCGCAAGCCGTAGCCGACGGTTTCCGCTCGTTCGAACAAACACTCGAAGGCCAACAACTGGCCGTAAGCGGCGTGAGCCTGGACGAAGAGGCCGTGCGCCTGATTACCTACCAACGCACCTTTCAGGCGGCGGCCCGTTACATCAGCACGCTGAGCGACCTGCTCGATTTGCTGGTCAACCTGTAAGGCCCCAAGCGGCGTAAGGCCCAGACGGCCCCCTGCCACACCACAAGATTGCGTAATCCGTCATGGCTCCGATCCTGCCCATTCCGGCGACGCGCATCAGCGATTCGTTGATGCGTACGCGCTTGTTGAAGCAGCTTCAGGCCGATCAGCGCGATTTGTTTCGTGTGCAAACGCAGATCAGCACCGGCCGGCGGATTGCGGCGCCCAGCGACGACGCCCCCGCCGCACAACGGGCGATCAGCCTGCAACGCCTGTTGGAGCGCAAGTCTCAAGTCAACACGAATCTGGAAACAAACCTCTCGTTTCTCAGCGCGACAGATACGGCACTGGGCGGCGTGTCGGGGCTGTTGTCGGAAATACGCGGGGCGGCATTGGGCGTAACCGGCGTGACCGCTACCGACACGCAACGCAATGCCGTGGCGCTCGAGGTCGATCGTGCCATCCAACAGCTTGTCGACGTGGGCAACCAACGGTTTCGCAACCGGTTTCTCTTTGCCGGTTCGGAAACCACGCAGCGCCCTTTCTCGCTGAATGGCAACGTCGTCGAGTATCAGGGCAACGAAGAAACATTGCTCAGCTACTCGGACATCGACCTGTTGTTCGAAACCAACATCACCGGGCAAGAGGTCTTTGGCGGCTTGTCGGAAGCGGTGGTGGGC
>WGDQ01000231.1 GCA_015493185.1 Planctomycetaceae bacterium | reverse complement strand
CCTTGGTGTCGGGCTGTTTCCAGAGCCGCACGCCGACCATCGCGGCGGCGTGCGGCTCTGGAAACAGCCCGACACCAAGGTGGTGGCGCATCGAAATTATGAGGAGTTCATTGCCTACCAGTCGCGTTTGCGGGGTTTCTTTCGCCGGCGCAATGCGGCGCAGTTCGCGCCGCTGCGGCAGTGGTTCTCGGGGCGTGGTGTGGCCGATGCGCCGATTCCCATGGAAGCCACGCTGCTGGTGGGCGACCGCTACGACTTCACTTTGGGCGGCGTGCGGTTCGAAGTGCACCACACACCGGGCGAAACGTACGACCATATCTCGGTGTGGCTGCCCGACAAGAAGATCGCCTTCGTGGGCGACAACTACTACGCCTCGTTTCCCAACCTCTACACGCTGCGGGGTACCAAGCCACGTTGGGCGTTGGACTATGTGCACTCGCTCGACAAGGTGTTGGCTTGGAAACCGGAGATCGTGGTGCCGTCGCACGGCATGCCGATCCGCGGCGCAGAAAACGTGCAGAAGCGGCTCACCCGCTACCGCGACGCGATCCAGTATGTTCACGATGCGGTGGTGCAAGGCATGAACGACGGCAAAGACGTTTACACGCTGATGCGCGAGATTCGCCTGCCCGAGGAGTTGCAAGTGGGCCAGCTCTACGGCCGACTCACGTGGTCGATTCGCGGCATTTACGAGGGCTATGCCGGCTGGTTCGATGGCAATGTGGCCAACATGTATGCCGAACCGGTCGACGCCGTATACGCCGATCTGGTGCAATTGGCCGGCGGCGTCGATCCGGTGGCGCGGCGCGCCCGGGAGAAGCTGGAACAAGGACACCCGGTGCAAGCCTTGCGGCTGACCGACGTTGCCCTGAAAGCCGATCCGCGGCACGAGACCTCGTTGCGGGTACGGCTGGATGCACTGCGAGCGCTTCAGCAGCAAGCAACCAATGTGCTGGAAATGAGCTGGCTGTCGGCCGCGGTGAACGAGACGAAAAAGGCCCTGGCCAACGGCGAAACGAGCCCGGCGGCCCGCTAATCACGAAACAACCCCAAACACCGTGAGGCAGCGGCGGCCGTGCAAAGCCCTGAGACGGTGGTGAGACACCGCAGGAAACCGAGCAGCACACTTCTCTGGTCGCCGCGGACGAAACGGTCCATAATGAACAGAGAACATGCAACGGGCGCATCGGTGCGAATCGGTTGAAGCTTTGCGCCATCGATGCGAGCCCACCGCGCGGCGGTGCGGCAGGTCGCGCAGTACAAGACGGACGGGATGCGATGCCACGCCACGCCCGGCCGGCCAGTCGCCTACCAACGAGCCCCCACCCAAACCGCCGCTGTTCGCATCGTGCAGCGGCCGTTTTGCAATGAGCGTCCGCAGGTTTTCTTTTCCCACAAGCCCCCACCGGCCGGCAACCACGCCTGAGAAAGACGGGCGGAGTTGGCCGCCGAAAGGGCTTGAGACCGACCGGGCTGTTTTCGTTCGGTACCACAACCGCTCGTGCGGCGAGCCGCCGTATCAGGGCTGTGCCAAACGGCTGGGCAACGTGGCGGCGCGGGCGGAACGAATCGTAGGACGTAGGACTTAGCCCTCTGCCATTTGCACGAAACACAAACGTCGAAACCTTCCCACGGAGACATTCCCCATGATGGCCGCAGTGCGTTGGGCCGTTCGATCGATGGCGGTCGCTGGTTTGTTGCTGGTGTTTGCAATGCCGGCGGCTGCCGAAGACCCCGAGCAGGGCGATGGTCAGGCCGAGTTGGATCAGGCGATCGAGGCCAAGCTCTCGGCCGAAACCGTGGCCGATTTGGGCAAGGTGATCGGCCTTTGCGAGACGGCCCTGGAAAAAGGGCTCGACGAAGAGAACAAGACGTTTGCCGAAAAGCTGCTCAGTTCGACATTGATCCAACGAGCGCAAGCCCTGAGCCGGGCCGTGCGGGCCCCCTGGCCCAACGAACAGAAGGCGCTGCGACGGATCGTGCAGCTTCGGGCCCTTGCGGTGAACGACCTGCAACGGGCACTGGAGCTAGATACCGAACATCCCGAGGCCTATCTGCTGTTGGGCCAACTGCACGCGCTGCCCGGCGGCGACCGGAAAAAGGCC
>WGDQ01000230.1 GCA_015493185.1 Planctomycetaceae bacterium | reverse complement strand
GGGTTGAAGAAGATGTACCACGATCGCGACGACGCTATGTATTACATCACGGTCGAAAACGAGAACTACCCCATGCCGCCTATGCCCGAGGGTGTCGAGGAAGGCATCATTCGGGGCATGTATCGCGTCTCGCAGCTCGACGTAGGTAGCCAGAAGCCGAAGGTGCAGCTTTTCGGCAGCGGTGCCATTCTGCGCGAGACCCTGATGGCACAACAGATATTGGCCGAGCGATACGAGGTATCTAGCGATGTTTGGAGCGTGACCAGCTACAAGACATTGCGTCGCGAAGCGCTTGCCGCGCAGCGATGGAACTTGCTGCACCCCACAGCGCGACCCCGGCGCGCCTACGTCGAGCAAGTGCTGGAAGGGGAAAAAGGCCCCTTCATCGCCGCATCCGACTACATTCGGGCCGTACCCGAATCCATCCGGCCCTGGGTGCCCGACGATTTCTTCGTGCTGGGAACCGATGGCTTCGGGCGGAGCGATATTCGCAAAGAGCTGCGGCGCTTCTTTGAGGTCGACGCCGAGTGCATCACGCTGGCCGCTCTGTACCGCCTTGCCGAGCAAGGTAAGTGCGATTTGCGGTCCGTTGCCAAAGCCGTGCGTGAGTTGGGTATCGATCCGGAAAAGCCCGATCCCATGATTTGTCAGGATACCGACTGAATTGCCTGCATCGGTGAGCAATTGCCTGCACCGGAGAGCATTCGCATCAACAAGCCACGGCAGAAAGGTTTCTAGCGGCTGGCAGTGGCAGTTGGTGCTGCCGAGCGAGGTAGCAGCAGGTGGCATCGCGAAAGCCGGGCATCGAGCGATGCGTCGCGATTCCCGACGCCTCGTAAGCAGAATTTTCGCGGAGCAGATTATGTCGCGGAGCAGACGCTTCGCGAAAAGAATCCGGTGATTCACGGTATCGCGGGCTGTCGGCGTTTGGAGCGTGGTGTTGTTTGTTGTGCGCTTGTTGCCGGGCTGAATTGCCTTGTGAACCCGGTCGCCGAAGAACCGCGAGGCTGTTTTTTCGCCGACTGCCTTTTTCTTTTCGGGCGTGAGCGGTAGGCTACCGAACAAGGCGCGATGCTGCGCCACCGTTTGCTTGCTGCCGCCGGCCTAAAGAGACGGCCGTAGGGGCAGGACGGTACTGTCCCTCATATTTTTTGAACCTCGCGCCACCCGCCAGGAAGTTAGTTGCCATGGCCACGGAGTTCAAATTGCCCGACCTGGGCGAGAATATCGAGTCGGGCGATGTCGTCGCGCTGCTGGTTAAAGAAGGCGACGTCATCGAGCCGAACCAGCCGGTCGTCGAACTCGAGACGGACAAGGCCACCGTCGAGGTTCCGTGCCCGATCGGTGGGCGGGTTGCCAAAATCCATGTGCAACCGGGCGACACGGTACCGATCGGCGGGGTATTACTGACCTTGGAAGAAGGTGGCGACGCGGCGGCGGTTGCAGCCGCGACGACGACCGCGGCATCGTCATCGCAGGCAGCCGTGCAAACGGCGGCTCCGCCGGCGGCGTCCGCTCCGCCGGCAACGCCCGCGGCGAGCGGCCAGCCCACCACGCCGCCCACGGTCACAGAGCCGGTTCCTCCGGCGTCCGCGCCGATTCCGTCAGAACCCGCCGCACCAGTGGGTGGGACGCCGCCAACAGGTTCGACGGCGCCGCCGACTTCGACTGCGCCGACCGCGCCCTCGACACCGCCGCCGGGTGGCTGGCCTTCTCCGGCCGAACCAGCCTCGACGTTGGGAACACGCGAGATTCCGCCCGCGGCCGCGGCCGTGCCCCCCGAAGCCATGCGCCCCGTGACGGCGGGCGGTCGGCGAACTTCTGCTCCGGCGGGGCCGGCCACACGCCGCTTGGCGCGAGAACTGGGTGTCGATCTCAGCCAGGTGCAAGGCACCGGCCCCGGCGGGCGCATCACCGAAGAAGACGTGAAAGCGGCGGTCCGACGCGGCAGTGCCCAGGCCAGCACCGCCGGTTCATCGGGCGCTACCGTGCTGTCGAGCGAACCTCCCGCTGTCTCCCCAGCGCCAACCCCAGCGCCAGCCGGCGCGGCGACTCCGGCGGCGGTTCCTGAGACCACGACCGCGGCGCCACCGGCCGCGGCCGCGGAAAGTCAAGACGCGTTTGGCCCGGTGCGCCGGGAGCGGATGTCGAAAATCAGGCAAACGATCGCCCGCAACATGGCCCGATCGGCCTCCACCATTCCGCACGTCACGAACTTCGACGATGCCGACATCACAGAACTGGACAAGATTCGCCGCGAGAGTGTCGCCGACTATCTGGGCACGAATATCAAACTGACGATGATGCCCTTCGTGATGAAGGCCGTGGCGCACGCGCTCAAGGCGCATCCGATGCTCAACGCCTCGATCGACGATGAGAAGAACGAAATCATCTTCAAGCAATATGTGAACATCGGCGTGGCCGTCGACACCGATCGTGGCTTGATCGTGCCGGTGGTGCGCAACGTCGACCATATGACGATTCCTCAAATCGCATTGGCGCTGGGCACCGTGGCCGAGCAGGCCCGTAGTGGGCAGTTTTCGCTGGACGATCTGCGCGGCGGCACATTCACGATCAGCAACCTGGGCGCCATCGGCGGCACGTACTCGACGCCGATCATCAATCACCCGGAAGTCGCCATTCTGCTGGTCGGTCGAAGTCGCCGCCTGCCGGTGGCGGTCGACGGCCAAATCGAAGTTCGGCTCATGATGCCGTTGAGCCTTTCGTACGACCATCGCCTGGTCGATGGCGCCACGGCCGCAAGATTCTTGAACGAGGTGATCGCTTATCTGGAAGCACCGGGCCGATTGCTTCTAGCGCCGTGATCGCTGCGGCTTCATGTCTCTTGGTCGCCCGTGCCGGCCACGCCGGGTCGCAATCAACCCAGCGAACGGCGCGACACGTGCCCTGAAGCGGCAACAATCCGATTTTGCTTGACCGAGGCCGCAGGTCTGGAACAATAGCGCCCGAATCATTGCGTTGCGTCAATCATCGACATCGGTGCCAACGCTCTGCGGGCCATGCGGTCTTTAGGCGATCGCCGCTCAACTGGTTGGCTGGCTTGCCAATCAGTCGGATCGATCCGGACGGGCCAGCAATGTGCCGGATCGCGCCGGTGCGATGCGAGACGCTTCACACTTCGCCTACTCTTTCTTGCGGGGAATTACTCGATGCAGGTGACGCAGACGTTGCGCCGTGCGATGCTGCTGTATCGCGACCATACGGCCGTATTGGATGGAGAAGTGCGGCAAAGCTGGTCGGAATTTGGCGACCGCGTTCAGCGACTTGCCGGCGTGTTGCGGGAGTTGGGCATCGGCGACGACGACAAGGTTGCCGTATTCATGCTCAACGGCCACCGCTATTTCGAGCTCTTTTTCGGCACCTTTTGGGCTGGTGGCGTGGTGGTGCCGATCAACATCCGATTGGCGGCACCGGAGATCGTTCATCAGCTCAACGAAGCCGAGGTCCGCGTGCTGGTGGTCGACGATACGTTTGCCATGATGCTGCCTGCCATGCGCGACAAGCTGCAGACCGTGCGTCATGTCGTTCATGCTGCGTCGGTCCCCGCGCCCGAAGGTATGCTCGACTACGAAACGCTGATTCGAGAGGCCGCACCCATCGACGATGCCGAACGCGATGGCGACGACGTGGCCGGCATCTTCTATACCGGCGGCACGACAGGCCGCGCCAAAGGCGTAATGCTCACGCACGACAATCTGATGGCCAACGCGCTCAATGGTACGCTTACCAACCGCGCTTCGCGCGACGACATCTATCTGCACTCGGCGCCCATGTTCCATCTGGCCGACATCTCCTCGACGTTCGGCCTGACGATGGTTGGTGCGCAACATGCTTTCATCCCCTTTTTCGAGCCCGAAGGCATGATGCGGGCGATTCAAAACTATCGCGTCACGATTGCGCTGATGATTCCCACGATGCTCAACATGGTGCTCAATCACCCGAACTTTTCTGAGTACGATTTGAGCTCGTTGCGGGGTATCGCTTATGGCGCCTCGCCTATTCCCGAAGCTCTGTTGCGACGGGCCATGGAGGTATTGCCATGCGAGTTCACGCAGGGCTACGGCATGACCGAGCTTTCGCCGCTGTGTGCGTACCTGCCGCCTGAAGACCACATTCCCAACGGTACCCCCGAGCAGCAAAAGCGGCTTCGCTCGGCCGGCATTCCGATTTTCACCGCCGAGGTGAAAGTGATGGACGAAAACGACCGCGAGCTGCCCCGGGGTGAGGTGGGCGAAATCTGCGCCCGCGGTCCCATGGTGATGAAGGGCTACTGGAAACAACCCGAGGCCACGGCTCAAGCGCTGCGCAACGGTTGGATGCACACCGGCGACATGGGCTACATGGACGAAGACGGCTACATCTATCTGGTCGACCGTTCGAAAGACATGATCGTCACCGGCGGCGAAAACGTGTACTCCGTGGAGGTGGAGGCCGCATTGCACGAGCATCCGGCGGTGCTCGAGGCCGCCGTGATCGGCATTCCCGACGAACAATGGGGCGAGGCCGTGCATGCCATCGTGGTGCTCAAGCCCGGCCACTCCGCCGGCGAAGAAGAATTGATTCACCACTGTCACGGGCTGATCGCCAACTACAAGTGCCCCAAGAGCGTTTCATTCCACCCCCAAGAGTTGCCCAAGAGCCCCGTAGGCAAGATCCTAAAGCGCGAGCTACGCGCTCCCTACTGGGAAGGTCGCGAGCGACAAATTCATTAAGCTCGACTTTTGGCAGTTTTCACTTTCTCAGACGGCGTGACAGACCTGCGACCTACGAACGCAGAATCGGTGAGGAGTCTTTTTTGCGCAAAAACCATGATCAAAGCGATACCAGATTTCATCGAAATCCGTGCCCAAAACTGGCAAAAGTCGAGCTTAGCCCTGTGATAGGCCCGCCACGATTGCGATGGTAAATTGCATTAGAACGATCAGCAGTGGCCGGCCACATCACTAACAGATGCGTTTTTTTGACACTCATGCACAGACGGCAGTTTACGATACGATCATTATGCGTGTGTATCGCGGCAGCTTCGTTTACATTTGCTGTCTACGCAGCACTGCGCGACGATAGAGAGTCTGGCGCTACAGGGTTCATCCTGTCTGTGGGATTGGTCGTCTGCGTAATGTACGGCCTGTCGCTGGTCGACGCAGTCGCTGAACGTGTACCGCGAGCTGTCATGCTACTTTATACTCCACTACTACACGTCGGTGTCGCGTATACGTTCTATATGTTTGGCGAACTAATCGACCAACCGCACCCGTCGTATGGGAATCTTGCGTGGCCGACCGTCGCAACGGCTAACATGGTGGGAGATGCCCTTCTTATCGGTACGGCTGTCTTCATCTTGATCGCGGCGGACTTGGCGATACGGGGATCGCTGTCGCAAGAACAAGCGTACTTTCCTCGCCCTGCTAACCTTATATCTGCCTGCGCTCGCCGTTGTGTAAGGATGTGGTTGTTCGCCGGTGCGACCATGGTATTCGCGTACTATGCCAGCACGATGCTGTACATCGCTCGAAGTGAGGCGCTGCTCGGGACCATCTGGCCTCCAAGACGCATTTTTGTTACTTGCCTAGCGCTCTGGGGATGGCTGTGGTGCGTTGACGCGTGGACGCGTCCAAAGAAGGGGACGATCGTAGCAGCGATCGGCTTTCTCGTCTTTGTCGTGATAATCTTTGTCCCGTCCGAAATGATCCCCTTGCGGGAGTAGATCGTCCCGTGCAAAAAGTAGGTCGCGCGAATCGATGAGGAACCGTCGGGCGCAAATGATGGCCGACGAGTTGCCCGGCGCGAATTGTGCCGTCCGTAGATTGGTCCAGACGCGGTGGCAACCGGATGCGAGTAGCCGAAGACTAGCGCCAGCGCGCAGGCCGAACGCAGGGTTGATCGTTGACGACCAAAAAGAATCACCGCCGACCTAGGCAGCCTTGCGGTAGTAGTGCTTCAACACGCCGCCAAGCCGTTCACGGCAGGCGATCTGTGAGACTGGTGCAACATCCAGCGGTGGGTCTTCGTCTTCGCTTTTCGCTGATGGTGTTTCGCCAGTTACGAGGACGTCATTGCCCATTCCCTGGTGAGGCCGTTCTTCATGGTAGTGCTCGACGAACTCGCCGACGATGACGCCCAGGTGCTGCTGGCCGAAAACGATGAAGTGGTCGAGGGCTTCCTGCTGCAGCGTTTGCAGAAAGCGCTCTACGTAGGCGTTCGTATTGGGCGAACGGTAGGCCGTCTTGCGAACCTTGACGTGGGCGTTCTTGAGCTTTTGGTCGAACGAGTCGGTGAACTTCGTGTCGCGATCGTGCATCACGATTTTAACGCCGAGACCAGCTTCGGTAGTATGCTTTAAGAACGCTTCAGCCTGCTCCGTTACCCAGGCATCATTTGGATGGAACGTCGATGGAGCGACGAACACGCGCCTGGTTCCAACGTGCAGGAATACCAGCAAATAAAGGTGTTTCCAGCCTTTAGCGGTAAGCACGCGTTTGGCGTAGAAGTCACATTGCCACAAGGTGGCAGCGTGGACCTTGAGAAACTCACCCCAGGTGCCCTCACCACGCTGCGGACCGGGATCAAGGTCGTGCTCCTTGAGGATGTTCTTGACCGTGTTACGCGAGGGCGGCGTGATGCTGAGTTTTTTGAGTTCGCCCATGATCCGCGTGTAGCCCCAGTTGTTCTCGCGGGCCAGTTTGACGATCAGCTGACGAATCTCCTCTTTTGTCCGAGGGCGCCCCTTCTTGGTAGGTGTCTTCTTCTTGCTCTTCTTCGACTCGCGAATCCAGCGGCGCAGCGTGCCGGTGGCCTGCTCCCCAAAAACTGGTCCAGATGTTATGAGAGTCTCAACGGCCCAGGAGGGCAAGGAGATTC
>WGDQ01000229.1 GCA_015493185.1 Planctomycetaceae bacterium | reverse complement strand
CGAGCGGACCGACGAGCCTACCATCGTACAGGTGTTGCACATCTCCAACGGCGATACCCTGAACAAGAAGTTGGCGGCCTCCAACAGCCGCCCCGCGCAGTGGATCGAGGCCGGCTATTCCGACGAGCAGATTGTCGATGAGTTGTATCTGCTGGCCCTTTGCCGCCGCCCCACAACAAAAGAACGACAGCAACTGCTGGAGGTGCTCCGGTCCACACCCGCCGAGCAGCGTCGCGCGGCGATTGAAGACTTGTTTTGGAGCGTCCTCAGCAGCAAAGAGTTTTTGTTCAACCATTAACGGCTTCCAATTCCTGAGAGACCTGCTGGCGATCGAAGCCGGAAATGGATTTTGAAAGACACCTTCTGAAGCAGAGCTTCTGCTGCTCGACTTGAAGAAGGGCCAGACCGCCGCCGACGAACGGACTGGCCGAAATAACGGGCCAATTCTTCAGCAGAGCGTCGATGATGTGCGTTCGATGGCCTTGACGCGTTACGAAAAAAAGGAGGCGAGCAACACAGGTGCGGTCGCTCCAAAACGAGCCGGAAAAAGCCCTGGGCTTGCGAAGCCGCTTGCAAATCGTCGCAGAAAAGAAACACGTTTTGAAAAAATGATTTTCCCGCACAAAACGAGTACGAAACGGATGAGCACCCGTCCGATGTTTTCGCTGACATCGCCGTTTTCGCCGGCACGTGGTTTCGCAACGCCGACGCGGCTGGCGTTCGTGGGGCTGCTGGTCCTCTTGGCGGCACAAATGGCGGCGAATCGCACGGCATCGGCCGACGATGCCCCCGCGCAAGCCAAACCATCCACCGACGCTGCGGCGCCGCAAGCCGGCCAGGCCCCTACGAAAACCAAACCACCGGCCGACGCTGCGGCCAGGCCAGACGACACGAAGCAGCAAGGCGCGGTTTCGCCGAAACCCGCTGAGCCGCAAAAGGCCGATACGGATGCCGATGCCCGCGGCACCGAGCAAACCGGGGCGAAGACCGCCGCGATCGATTTCGCCACGCACATCGCTCCGATCCTGAACAAATATTGTGTGGGTTGTCATGCTGCCGACGAACCCGAAGGCCAGTTGGTGCTCGAAACATTCGCCGGCTTGCAAAAGGGAGGCGAACACGGTGCTGTGATCGTGCCGGGCAGCAGCAAGAAAAGCCGGCTCATCCAGGTGCTTACCGGCCAGGCCGAGCCGTCGATGCCGCCCGAAGACAACGAAGCGCCCACGCCCGAAGAAATTGCCAGGCTCGCCGCTTGGATCGACGCCGGCGCCCCGGCCCCTGCGGCACACCAGCCTTCCCGACCCCGCCGGCTGGAAGTGCCCAAAATTCAGCCCAACGTGGCGCCGCGCGATGCCGTGACCTCGATCGCCTTCTCGCCCGATGGCAAACGCCTTGCCCTCGGACACTACCGCAAAGTGCGGTTGGTCGATGTCAAATCGCGCTCCACGGTTCGCGTGCTTTCAGGTCTGACGGGCAACGTCAACCAGATCCGCTTTCAGGGCAACGAGCGTCTTTGGACCGCCTCGGGCGAGCCGGGCGCGTGGGGTGAGCTTGCACTTTGGGATCTCGCGTCCGGCAAGATGCTCGAACGTCGCGTCGCGCATCGCGACGCACTCTACGCCCTGGCGCTCGATCCGGCCGGCAATCGCATCGCCACCGCAGGCTACGACCACGACATCCTGCTCTGGAATCCGCAGCAGGCAGACCCGGTTGCCACGCTGTCCGGTCACAATGGCGCCGTGTTCGATCTGGCCTTTCGACCCGACGGCCGTGTGCTGGCCAGCGCCAGTGCCGATCGCACCGTAAAGCTTTGGGATGTCGAGGCCGCCCAGCGGCTCGACACGCTCAGCGAGGCCACCAAGCCGCTCTATTGCCTGGCGTTCAGTCCTGATGGCAAGCGTTTGGCCGCAGGTGGCGTCGATCGCCGCATACGCATTTGGCGCCTCAGCGAGTCCGCGGCCGAGGATAGCAACCCCATTCAGGTGTCGCGCATCGGCCACTTGGGAACAATCATCCAACTGGCCTGGTCGCCCGACGGGAAATGGCTCGTATCGACCTCTGAAGACGGTACGGTGAAAATCTGGCAAACCGAGCCACTCACGCAGCAGATCCAACTCGAGCCGCAGCCCGACTGGCCCGATGCCGTGGCCATTTCGCCCGACAGTCGGCAGTTGGCCGTGGCGCGGCTCGATGGCAGCTTCGCCCTGTACACACTCCGATCGGGCAAGCCCGTTCCCCCGCCCAAGCCCGAGTTGGCTTCCGTTGTGCCCGGCGGTGTGCAACGCGGTGGTGCCAGCCGGCTGCTGCTCACCGGCAAATACCTGCTCGGGGCGACGGCCATAGAAACCAACCACGAAAAGCTCGTCGGGCGCGTTATCGCGGCCGATGCGGCGGGGGCGTCCGACCACCGGCGGCTTTCCATCGAACTGACGGCCGCGGCCGATTTGCCGCGTGGCGAGTACAAGCTGGCCATCGTCACGCCGGGCGGCAAGAGCCGTGCCATCGAGGTTCAGGTCGACAGCGTACCCCAGCAGGCTGAGCAAGAACCGAACGACACGCTCGCCGCGGCACAAAGCCTCGCTTTGCCCGGGGCCGTTTGGGGAACAATCCGGCAGTTGGGCGATGTCGACGTGTTCGCCGTTGCGGCCACGGCCGGGCAACACCTGGTCATCGAGGTGGCGGCCGCCTCGCTGCGCTCCAAGCTCGATGCAACGCTCACGCTCTACGGCCCCGACGGTCGCGTGCTGGCCACGAACAACGACTTCGAGGGCCGACGCGACCCGTTGATCGCTCACACGATCCAGCACGATGGCCTGTATCACATCCAAGTCTCCAGCCTCACGCTCGACGGTTCGGAAAAACACCGCTATCGGCTCACCGTGGGCCAGTTTCCCTACGTCACGGGCGTTTACCCTCTCGGCATTCCGGCCGGCAGCGAGGTCTCGCTCGAGCTAACCGGTTTCAACCTGCCTGCCGATGCCCGGTTGGTTGCCAAGGCTGAAGAACCGGGCGAATTGAAACTACCGGTCGACCGCGAGCGTTTTCGTGGCGCGTCGCAGGTGAAGGTGGTCGTCGGCTCGTCAGACGAGCAGCGCGAACAGGAACCCAACGACCTGTCCGAACAGGCCATGCAACTTGCCGTGCCAACCACCGTAAACGGCCGCATCTGGCATCGAGGCGACGGGCAGGCCACGGATGTGGATCTCTACCGCTTCGAGGCCCGCAGTCAGCAGCCGTTGGTGTTGGAAATATCGGCCGCGCAGCACGACTCGCCCATCGACACGAAGATCGAGGTGCTTTGGCCCGACGGCCGTCCCGTCGAACGCTTACTGCTGCAAGCCACGCGCGATTCCTGGATCGACTTTCGCGGTATCGATTCCAACACGCAGGACGTTCGCGTGGCCAACTGGGAAGAAATGGAACTGAATGAGTTGCTCTATTTCCAGGGAGAAGTGTGCAAAATTTTCCGCCTCCGCCGTGGGCCCGACTCGGGCTTCCTCATGTATGGTTGGAACGGCAAGCGGATCGGCTATTTCGATACCTCGCCCACATCGCACGCGGTCGACGAACCTTGCTACATCGTGCGGCCTTATCCACCGGGCACCAAGCTGATTGATAACGGTCTGCCCGTCTTTCCCGTCTACTACGCCAACGATGACGACGGCGAGCGCAAACGGGGGCGCGACTCGCGACTGATGTTCACACCGCCAAAAGACGGCCCGTATCTGGTCCGCGTCAGCGACGTCCGCGGTTTGCAAGGTCCGCGTTTTGCCTACCGGCTCACGTTGCGCGAAGCACGGCCCGACTTCCGCGTGACCGTAGCCGGCGGAAACACCACCGTACACGCCGGCGGCGGGAAAACCATCACCTTCAACGTCGAACGCATCGATGGCTTCGACGCACCGGTAACGATCGAGGTTGAGAATATTCCAGCAGGCTTCACGCTCTCCACACCCACGATTGTCGAGGCCGGTCATTTTCAGGGCCATGCCGTGCTCTATGCGGCCCCAGACGCGCCCAAGCCCTCGGGCGAAGCCGCCACGGCCGCCACGGTTCGCGCTCGGGCGCACTACCGCGGCGAAGAAATCGTCAAGCAAGTCGGCCCCTTAGGACAAATCTCGTTGGCCGCAGCCGGCAAGTTGCGCGTTTGGCTCGAACCGCGCGAGCTTTCGATCGCTCCGGGCGGCACGGTGCCAGCCATGCTCAAGATCGAGCGCAAAGGTTTCAAAGGCGTGGTGAACTTCGAACTGTTCAACCTTCCGCACGGCGTAATCGTCGACAACATCGGCCTGAACGGCGTGCTGATTCGCGAAAACGAGACCGAACGACAAATTTTTCTCTCGTGCCGTTCGTGGGTGCCTGAAACCACGCGGCAAGTGCATGCCGTGGCCATCAGCGCCGGTCGCGAATCGTCTCCGCCCGTCACGCTGCACGTCCGCGCGCCCAGCACCGTGGCCAAGGCCTCGGCAACCGCAACAGGCGAACGCTGACAGAGTGGACAGACTGGGTTGAAAAAACGGTCTCCCGCTGAAAAATGGCTGCGTTGCCCTGTAGCGGGCGAAGCCCGATCCGCTCGCGCAGCCCCGTCGCAGGCGTAGCGGAGATTATCGGCCGGGCTTTGGGCAACGCGGGGCCAATCGGCGGTTTTCAACGGCCAGCCGCGGCCCGAGTGCGTTTTTCGGCCAATTCGTCAGATGGTCCGACCCCAGCCGGTTGCCATCTTATGACTGGTTGCTACCGAATGTCGGTGTGGTATGCTTCGCGCTGCTTGTGTCCTGCGTCGGCAGTAAAGTCAATGCCCTTGGGTCCATTCACACCGTTCGGTCCGTTCACACGGTTCGATCCATTCACACGATCGCTATTGTCATGCCATCTTCGTCTCCGTCATCGCCCGGCTCGTCTTCGTCGGCGGCAACGCACGGCGGACGCCGTTTTCCCGCCACGCGACTGCGTCGCCTGCGTTATCATCCGCAAATGCGCCGTCTCATTCGGCACGTCGAGTTGCGACCTTCGCAATTGATCTTGCCGCTATTCGTGCATGCCGGAAAAACGCCTCGCAAGCCAATCGATTCGATGCCCGGTCATGCCCAGCTTTCGCTCGACGAAATGCGCCGCGAGGTCGAAGAAGTTGCCAGGCTCGGTCTGGGAGGCGTCATTCTTTTCGGCATTCCGGCCGAGAAGGACGAAACCGGCAGCGATTCGTACAGCCCAGAGGGCATCATCCAGCGAGCCATCGCCGCGGCCAAGCAAACCGTGCCCGAGTTGCTCGTCGTTTCCGATGTCTGCTTTTGCGAATACACCAGCCACGGCCATTGCGGCGTGCTCAGCGATCGCAGTGGCCGCACCGATGTCGACAACGACGCCACGCTCGAACTATTGGCTCGACAGGCGGCCAGCCACGCCCGTTCGGGTGTCGATATGGTGGCCCCCAGCGGCATGATGGACGGCATGGTTGGGGCCATTCGCCAGGGACTCGACGAGGCGGGCTACAACCACGTGCCCATCATGAGCTACGCGGCCAAATACGCCAGTGCCTTCTACGGTCCGTTTCGCGATGCGGCCGAAAGCGCCCCGCAATTCGGCGATCGTCGCAGCTACCAGATGGACTACGCCGCCGATCCGGAGCAGGCCATGCGCGAAATCGAGCTCGACATTGCCGAAGGGGCCGACCTGATCATGGTCAAGCCGGCCCTGGCCTATCTCGACATCATCCGCCTGGCCGCCGATCGTTTTCCCGGAATCCCGCTGGCGGCCTACAACGTGTCGGGAGAATTCAGTATGGTCAAAGCCGCGGCCGAAAAGGGCTGGATCGACCCGAAGGCCACCGTGCTCGAATCGCTCACGGCCATCGCCCGCGCCGGTGCCCAGGTGATTCTCACCTATTGGGCCAAAGATGTGGCCCGATGGCTCGGCGGCTGACACCTTTCCGGCATGCCTTTGCCCACCCAGGCGAGCTTGCCCATCACAAGGTGGTTTCCTCCGACCGGCCGCCGGGGCGTTTTTTTTCGATTCAGCTTTCGGGCATCGGCACGTCGCCTCTGCCCCCAAGGCAACGCGACACGAGACGCCTCGCGTCATCACAGCATGCCGTGGGGCAGGGGGAGACGGCTCTTTCTTTTACGACTCCACTTTGTGTTTTTACGATTCCAACGCATCACGGCACCTCCAGCGCCATTTGCATTGCAGCCGTCCACTACCCAATTGCAGTCATCCACCTAACCAAGGAGTATTGGGCCAACGATGTCACGTTCGCGAAGCAAGGCGGCATTTTCACGAGCATGCGAGCTCATTCCCGGCGGCGTCAACAGTCCGGCCCGGGCCTTTGGCGCCGTGGGCGGCGAGCCCCTATTCATCGACCGTGCTCAGGGTGCCTACCTGTACGATGTCGACGGCAACCGCTACATCGACTACGTCGGATCGTGGGGGCCCATGATCCTCGGGCATCGTCATCCTGACGTCGTGGCGGCCATCGAGACCGCGCTTAGCCGCGGCACCAGTTTTGGAGCCCCGACCGAAGCTGAAAGCGAACTGGCCGCGCTCATCGTCGATGCCGTGCCGTCGGTCGAACAGGTGCGCATGGTCAACTCGGGCACCGAAGCCACGATGAGCGCCTTGCGCCTGGCACGCGGCTTCACGGGCCGCAACATCGTTGTCAAATTCGCCGGCAATTACCACGGCCATGTCGATAGCCTGCTGGTGGCCGCCGGCAGCTCGGCCGCCACGCTTGCCGTGCCCGACTCGCCCGGTGTCACGCCCGGCACCGCTGGCGATACGCTGGTGCTGCCCTACAACGATGCGGCCGCCGTCGACCAGGCGTTCGACCGTCAGGGAGATCAGATCGCCGCGGCCATTGTTGAGCCCGTGGCGGGCAATATGGGGTGCGTGCCCGGGAACCGCGAGTTTCTCGAAACGCTGCGGCGCCAAACCGAAAAGCACGGAACCGTGCTCATTTTCGATGAAGTGATGAGCGGTTTCCGCGTCGCCTATGGTGGGGCGCAGCAGCTCGTGGGCATCGAGCCCGACCTCACCACGTTGGGCAAAATCGTTGGTGGCGGACTGCCTGTGGGTGCTTACGGCGGGCGCCGCCAAATCATGCAGCACGTTCTGCCAGCGGGCCGGGTTTTTCAGGCCGGTACGCTAAGCGGCAACCCGCTGGCCGTGGCGGCCGGCATCGCTACGCTAAAGCACCTGCGCGAAGCGAATCCTTATCCGCAGCTCGAGGCCCAAGCGCAACGTCTGGCCGAGGGACTCTCGCAGCATGCCACTCAGGCAAACATTCCGCACACCATTGGCCGCGTCGGCAGCATGCTCACGCTCTTTTTCAACGAGCAGCCGGTTGTCGACTGGCAAACCGCCGCCCGCAGCGACACGCAGCGATTTGCCCGCTATTTCTGGGGCATGATTGAGCGAGGTATCTAC
>WGDQ01000228.1 GCA_015493185.1 Planctomycetaceae bacterium | reverse complement strand
CGTCTGATGTGGTCGTGTCTTCGGTCGAAAGGCGGAGTATCTGAAAGAGAAGCGCAGCGATCGAACCTGCTGAAAAACGGCAAACCATCGTTTGCCGGCCGGCAACCTTCTCCGCTGCATATGTCGCTTCGTTTGGCTGAATAGTTTCGATTCTTTCACAGAGCTTTTCGACGCCGGTGATCGCCATTATCGACTACCAAGCGGCGAACCTCACGTCGGTGGCCACGACGCTACGGAAAATGGGGGCCGAGGTCCGCGTGGTTTCGCAGCCCGAGCAGTTGGCGGCGGCTGAGCGGTTTGTGTTGCCCGGCGTGGGGGCTTTCGATCCGGCAATGCGGGTGCTTCGTCAGCGTGGTTTGGATGAAGCACTGCACGAACTGGTGATCGAGCAGGGGCGGCCCATTTTGGGCATTTGTTTGGGGCTGCACCTGTTCGCCCGATCGAGTGAAGAGGGCAACGAGCCCGGCCTGGGGTGGATTGATGCGCAGGTGCGCCGTTTCCGGACAGATGGCCGTAGCAACCTGAAAGTGCCGCATATCGGCTGGAACGACATCCGCCTGCGAAAACCGCACCCGTTGGTCGAAGGCGTGCCGGACGGCGCCACGGTGTATTTCGCACACTCGTATTTCGTGCAGTGCGAACGGGAAGAAGACGTTTTGACAACCACCCACTACGGGCACGACTTCGCTTCGGCCATTCAGGTGCGCAATATCGTGGGCATTCAGTTCCACCCCGAAAAAAGCCACCGGCTCGGAAAACAACTGCTCGGCAATTTTCTCGGCCTGGCGGGTTGAGTTTGTCGGCTTTGTGGTTCGAGAACAGTCGGAGGCGACGCGTAGCACGGGTGTTGTGGCGCTGTGGTGGGCGGGGCGAAAAAGAAACCGGTCGAGGGGCAGCGGATGGTTGTCGGCGGGCAGTGGCGACAGATGCGGAAGCGTTGGTCGTTTATGAAGAAAAGAGCAACCGTTTAACCCAAGTGAAGCAGCGAAGACGGTCGGTAGGCGGCGAACGATGCGCCTGGATGGCCTGCCGTTTTTCAGCAGATTCGACCGTTGGCTGCTTGCTTGAGAAGGCCCGCCCTCGGGCCGAAGGCCCAAATTGCTTCAGACGGCCAAACGGTTGCAAAAAAACCTCACGAGGCGTTGGTTCGATCGATGCTGAAAGTTCGCGTGATTCCTTGCTTGTTGCTGAAGAACTGGGGCATTGAAAAGAGCATCCGCTTCCGCAACCCGGTGTATGTAGGAAGCCCGATCAACGCGGCCCGCGTGTTCAACAGCCGCAATGTAGACGAGCTGCTTTTGCTGGACATTGTGGCTACGTCGGAGGGGCGGGGACCGCGAGCCGAAATCGTGGCCCAAATTGCCGAAGAGACGTCGATGCCGATTACCGTCGGGGGCGGAATTCGCGACGTGGAGACGATTCGCCAATTGATGGTGGCCGGCGCCGATCGCGTGGTGATCAATACGGCCGCGCACGAGTGCGAACAACTGATCGGCGAGGCGGCCGACCGCTTCGGCCGGCAGTGCATCGTGGTTTCGATCGATGTGAAACGGCACGACGAACAACGCTGCGAAGTGTATACGCACGGAGGAACGCGTCCTACGGGCATGGACCCGGTGACGTGGGCCTTGGAAGCGCAGCGCCGCGGAGCGGGCGAAATTCTGCTGACCTCGATCGATCGCGACGGCACGATGGAGGGCTACGACCTGCCGCTCATCCGCGCAGTGGCCGACGCGCTGGAGATTCCGCTGATCGCGTGCGGCGGGGCAGGCAGCGTGGCCGATTTGGCGGCGGCCGTGAACGAAGGCCATGCCTCGGCCGTGGCGGCCGGCGCGTTTTTTCTCTTCTACGGCCGACGGCGCACCGTGCTGATTACCTACCCGACCGATGAAGAACTGCTCGAGCATTTCGCACCCGAGCAGGTGCGCCGCAAAGGCCAATCGCGGCTGAGTCGGCTGTATTGAGACCACGGCATTGAGGCGATGGCATTGAGGTTACGGCGGGCGAGGCCGGTTGTTTCCGGTGGCGCTTGCAGGCAAGGTTCGCGGGCGAAGCGGTCGATGCAGGCGGTGCTGATCGCGCAATGGGGCTTTTTGGGGCTGTCGAAGGGAAGTGGCCGATCGCCGGGGGGCGCGAACGCTACCGCTTGAGG
>WGDQ01000227.1 GCA_015493185.1 Planctomycetaceae bacterium | reverse complement strand
CGCCGGCTGATCGACCGCTTACCCACTCCGGTGCTTCCCACCGCATGGAGCACGTACGAGCACAATGCTCCCTACTCAGCCGCGGCACGCCAACGCAAGGTCGCGATGGTTCGCCAGATTGCGGCCCACCGATCGTGGAGCACGATTTGGGACCTCGGCTGTCACACCGGGTCGATTACCAGGCAAATCGCTCCCTACGCCCGGTCGACGCTCGGCCTGGATGCCGATCCCGAGAGCATCGATCGGCTCTATCGCGATCTCGCACGCAACAACAACGACGCAAACATCCTGCCCCTGGTCTACGATCTGACCGACAGCGTCGGCGGTCTCGGTTGGCGGGGCGCGGAACGCCGCGGTTTGTGCGATCGAGGTCGGCCGCAGCTAACCGTTTGCCTGGCGCTTGTGCACCATTGGTCGATCGCCGGACGCATTCCGCTGGAACAAATCGTCGACTGGCTTGCCACCCTGCAAGGCGATCTGGTAATCGAATTCGCCGACCGTGGCGACCCCGTGGTTCGGGCCATGCTCGAGCGGCACGCCGGCGTCGATCGGCTTTACGGGCGGCAGCACTTCGAAACCCTGCTGGCCGAACGGTATCAAATCGCACAACGTGAAACGTTGCCCAACTCGGCGCGCACGCTTTATTGGTGTCAACCAATCCGCTGACTGAGCATGAGCAGCATCTCGCCCTCGCCCGCCGCTCGTCCTGCTTTCCAGCGCCCCTTCCATCGCCTGCTCCGGCTCGTTTCTTGGTGGGCGGCCGTCGAATTGCTCGTGCTCTGGGGCTTCGTCGTCGCCCAACCGCTTTACGATCTTTTGTCGCAGCAAGCGGGTTTTCTGGTCGCCCATCGCGTGATGGGGTTGCGGATCGTGGGACTGGCGCTGGTGCTCAGCCTGCTGTTGCCTGGTCTTCTGGCGCTGACGATCGCCCTCGTGCGCCGCTGCTCAGACCGGTTCGGTCGCACGCTGCACGTGGCAACCATCGGTGTGCTGCTTGCGGGAGCCACTCTGCAAACGACCGCGCGCATCGAAAGCATGCCCGGTTGGATGGCCTGCATCGTCGCCGCGACAATCGGCCTGGCCGCGATGGCCACATATCGCGGCTATGCCACGGCGCGACTGCTTTTGCGAATGGCGGCCCCGGCGGTGCTCGTGTTTCCGTTGGTGTTTCTTGCCAGCGGATCGACCGCGCGGCTGCTCTATCGCAATGCCGACGCCAACGGCCCCTTTCCGCCCGTTGCCGCCAATGTGCCGGTGGTCGTGGTCGTATTCGACGAGCTGCCGCTCAGCTCGCTGCTCGACGAGCAACGGCGCATCGATCGCCGGCAGTTCCCCCATTTTGCAGCGTTTGCTGATCAGGCCACGTGGTTTCGCAATGCCTCGGGTGTGCATCAACAAAGCGAGCATGCCGTGCCGGCGATCGTCACTGGATGCTGGCCCGATATGCGCCGCATCCCCACGGCCGGCGACCACCCGCTAAGCCTGTTCTCGTTGTTGGCCGGCAGCTACGAGCTTCACGTTTCCGAGGCCTTCACACAGCTTTGCCCCAAGCTGCCCGAGGTGCATACCGCTTGCAAAACCGGTCGCACGGCTCGATCGGTCGCAGCGGCCCCCGCGTGCGCCGCAGCCGACCGATCGCCGCAGGATGTGCCGTCCGACTCGAATGGGCCATCCGATTGGCGGCCCCATCGGCAATCCGACGGGCAGCTCGATCTCTCAGCCGAATCGCCATCCAATTCACCATCCGACTCGCCGTGCGACCCGCCATGCGACCCGGTGTACGACCCGCCGTGCGACCCGGTGTGCGACTGGCCATCGAACTTCCCGGCCGGACCACGGTCCGATTCCTCGCCCGCGTTCTCGGTCGGCGAGTTGGCTTTCGATCTGCTGGTCGTCTACTCGCATCTCATCGTGCCTGCCGATTGGCGCGACTGCCTGCCCTCGATCGCGCATACATGGCGTGGCTTCACCGGCGCCATGCCCCGCTTTGCCGGCACCGGCGTCCCGGCACCGGGCGACTACGGACGTCGTGCGGTGCAGATGCGTCGTTTCATCGCGTCGATCCGACCAAGCGACCGTCCAACGCTGCACTTCTTGCACGTCGTGCTTCCGCACGTGCCTTGGTCGTACACGGCCGAGGGGCGGCT
>WGDQ01000226.1 GCA_015493185.1 Planctomycetaceae bacterium | reverse complement strand
GCTTCTTTGCAATGATGGTTCTCAAGCGACCTCGAATTCGCAAGCCGCGCGCAGCAGCACCGGCAACACATTCTCGTAGCCCAACCGGGCCTTTCGATGGCACTGCCACAGCGTGGTTGTGCCCCCCGTTTTCTCCAACATTTACCCCAATCTACTTGCCGGCTGCCCACTGCGTCGGGCCCTTGAGGGGCGCAACTTCGATGTGCTAGCATGCGATGCGGTAGCTCGCCCCGCCGCCGCGGTTGCCTTGTTGCTGACACGACGCATTTTTTTCGGCACGCGGTTTGTACGATGCGTTCGCCGCCCGTGGTTGTGTTGCGCCGGGGCATTTTGCTTTTTTCCGAATCGCTTTGCATGCAACCACACCGGCGGCCGCGTTTGCCTATCGCTCGGATGCACCAATGGCCCCAACTCCCATGATGCAACAGTATGAGCAGGCAAAAGCTGCCTGCGGCGATGCGCTGTTGCTGTTTCGCATGGGCGACTTCTACGAATTGTTTCACGACGATGCCAAAACCGCGGCTCGCGTGCTGCAAATCGCTCTGACCAGCCGGGAAAAAGGCGAGGGGGCGATTCCGATGGCCGGCTTTCCGCACCATCAGTTGGAAAGCTATCTCGCCAAGCTCATTGCCCAGGGATTTCGCGTCGCCATTTGCGATCAGGTGGAAGATCCGAAACAGGCCAAAGGGCTGGTTCGTCGTGAAGTAACGCGAATCGTCTCGCCGGGCACGCTCACGGACGAGGCGCTGCTCGATCCTCGTCAGCCGAACTATCTGGCTGCCGTGGTCGAGGGCAACGATGCCGGCTTGTCGTGGATCGACGTGTCGACAGGCCGCTTTTTCGCCATGCGGGTCGACCCGAGCCAATTGGCCGATCAGCTTGCGCGGATCGCGCCGGCTGAGTGCCTGTTGGCCGAAGGGGCCCCTTGCCCGATTGCCACAACCAACGGACAAATTGCCTGGACGCGACGGCCCGATTGGTCGTTTGCCGCCGACACCTGCCACGAGCGGCTCAAACAGCACTTCGGCACGCGCACGCTCGAAGGCTTTGGCTTCGAACCGCTCGACAAACCGGCCATCCGCGCCGCGGGGGCGATTCTCGAATATTTGCAGGAAACGCAAAAAACATCGCTCGACCACATCGATTCGCTCACGCCTTATCGCCCTGGCACGGCGCTGGAAATCGACGAATCGACCCGTCGCAGCCTCGAACTCACACGCACGCTCCGCGACGGTCGTCGCGAGGGCTCGCTGCTCAGCGTGATCGACCATACCGCCACGGCCATGGGCTCGCGTTTGCTGGCCGAATGGCTGGCCAACCCACTCACCGACCGAGAGGCAATCGGCCGTCGGCACGACGCGGTCGAAGAATTGCTGGCCGACAGCCGCCTTTGCGAATCGCTTCGCGCGGGCCTGCGAAACATTTACGACGTCGAGCGTTTGCTCGGTCGGGTGAGCACCGGCCGGGCCACGCCGCGCGATTTGAGCTTTTTGGGCAAAACGCTGGCCGAACTGCCTGAGCTGAAAGCCAAACTCACGGCCCGTCGCAGTGATCTTTTGAACCAGATCGAAGCCGACTTGGATTTGTGCCCGGAAGTTCGCTCGCGGCTCGAAGCCGCTCTGGACGATCCTTGTCCGCTCGTCAGTCGCGAAGGGGGCATCATTCGCTCGGGCTTCTCTGAGCAGCTCGATTCGTTGCGCGATCTGACGCGCGGCGGCCGCCAATGGATCGCCGAATATCAGGCCCGCGAGTCGCAACGCATTGGCGTGCCCAATCTGAAGGTCGGCTTCAATAAGGTGTTCGGCTATTACCTGGAAATCACACACGCCCACCGCGACAAAGTGCCGGACGACTACATCCGCAAGCAAACATTGAAAAACGCCGAGCGCTACATCACGCCGGAACTAAAAGAGCACGAAGAAAAGGTGCTCGCCGCCGACGAGCAGGCCAAGCAGTTGGAGTATGAACTATTTCTCGAACTGCGCGACATGGTGGCCGGGGCCGCGGCACGCTTGCGGCGCACCGCCTCGGCCTTGGCGCAGCTCGACGCGCTGCTTTCGCTGGCGGAGCTGGCCCGCCGGCAAGGCTACTGCCGCCCCACGCTTTCCGACGAACCAGAACTGCACATTGTGGACGGCCGCCACCCGGTGCTCGATGCAATCGAACCAGCCGGTACGTTTGTGCCCAACGATACCGTGCTCGAGGCCGATACCAGCGTGCTGTTGATCACCGGCCCCAACATGGCCGGCAAAAGCACCTACATTCGCCAGGTGGCGCTCATTACCATACTGGCCCAGATGGGCAGCTTTGTGCCTGCCCGCGAAGCAACCATTGGCATTGCCGACCGCATTTTCGCCCGCGTCGGCGCCAGCGATGAGTTGGCCCGAGGGCAAAGCACCTTCATGGTGGAAATGACCGAGGCGGCGCGCATCCTCAACACCTCCACGCGCCGCAGTCTGGTGATTCTCGACGAAATCGGCCGCGGCACCAGCACCTACGACGGCGTGTCGCTAGCCTGGGCAATTGTCGAGTATCTGCACGACTCGATCGGTTGCCGCACGCTATTCGCCACGCACTACCACGAACTAACCGACTTGGAACGCACCTGCCAAGGCGTGAAAAACCTGAACGTGGCCGTCCGCGAGTGGCAAGACGAAGTCATCTTCCTGCACAAAATCGTCGACGGCGCTGCCGACAAAAGCTACGGCATTCAGGTGGCCCGTTTGGCAGGTGTGCCCCGTAGCGTGGTCGAGCGGGCAAAAGAAATTCTGGCACAACTCGAGTCCGAACACCTCGATCGTTACGGGCGTCCGAAGCTCAAACCGCAAACGGCCAACGTGCGCCAACGCCAACTGCAACTCACGCTCTTCGAGCCGCCCGAGCACCCGTTGCTCGATAAAATCCGTCAGCTCGACGTCAACACCATTACGCCGATCGAAGCCATCGAGCTGATTCACGATTGGCAGCAACAGCTTCAAGACGACACGACCACGAAACCTCGCTAGCAAGCTGTTGAAGAACGGCCTCGTCGACGCATGGTGCGAGACCAACCTATCGGCTCAAGCTGGCCAGCGACAAGCATAGCCGAAAGCACCACGTCCAGCGTCGGGTCGTGTAGCGCTGAACAGCCTTGGCCGCTGGCAGTCAGCAGGCGTTTTTTCCAAACGGCTGCCGGGCTTCGCTTGGAAGGTGTCTTCAAAACCGATTCCAGGCCCCAGATTGTGAGCAGGCGATTCATATATCAAGCAGGGCGAAGCAGGCGCATCTTCCTTCGACTGGTCGATGCAAACCGACGACCACACCGTCGGCTCGCTCGCGATCGAAGCCGGAATCGGAACTTGAACACACCTTCTCCGTTACGGCCGCGACGCGCTTGCCGCGGGGGCCGGAGCCGACAACGGCGCAACCTGCACCACAACGCCCTTGAACGCAGGCGTGCGCGACTTCGGATCGACGGTCCGCGACACCAACCGATTGGCCTCAGGGTAGTACATCAAAGCATTGCCCGGTTTGATCGCATCGAACGCCCGCGCCAGAAAACCTTCGATGCGGCCCGTTTCGCTTTCGATCACCACCGGCCCATCGGGCACAAGCCCAAGGCGCTTCAAATCGTCGGGGTGCATCAAGATCACATCGCGACGATCCTGCCCGCGGTAAAGATCCTCCTCTTCGTACACCACGGTGTTGAACTGCCCCTCGCTGCGAACGGTCATCAATCGTAGCGAATGCGGGCCGCCGGCAAGCGATGGCAGTTCGTGAACGTGCAACTGCGCGCGGCCGTTGGGCGTTGCAAACCGCGGCTGATGGAAGGTGCGGCCATCGATCTGAAACTCGCGCCGCGTCCGATCGATCTCGACCATGGCCTCCATGCCCGGCACGATGCGGCCGATCGCCTCGCGGATTCGGCCGTGCTGCTTCATGGCCGACCAATCGACCGGCGTTTGCCGTCCCAACACGGCCTCGGCCAGTTCGGCAACGATCTCGACTTCGCTTTTCAAGCCTTCGTGCCGTTTCGGTCCGCCGTCGCTCAATCGAACATAGTTGAACATCGACTCTTGCGTGGTCGGCTGCTGCTCCTCGTCGCGAGCCAGCACGGGCAGAATCAATGTTTCACTGGCCAAGCCGTAAACATGGCCGGTGTTCAACGTCGTATTCAGATACGTGATCTGGTCGAGCCGTTCGAGCGCCGTCTGCGCGAACGCCGCATCGGGATTCGAT
>WGDQ01000225.1 GCA_015493185.1 Planctomycetaceae bacterium | reverse complement strand
GATATGAGGCGATGGCAGCATTCGCTGTGTTGCGCGGTAGATTGACGACAAAAACCGTTTGCTAGCGAACCGTCGATGGCATGAGCTAGCGCGGTGTTGTGCGCGATCGGCGACATAGTGAATCGTCGTGGGGGGCCGACGCTTTGCTTCGCCAAAACACCCGCACGGCTGAACGGCTGCGTGGATCCGAACCTTCAGTAGAGACATCTCTATGAAACGACCGCCACGGTTGCGGACATCGCGATTCGAGTGGTGCGAACCCCGACGCGTGTTGTCGTTAACGGTGCCTGCTTTGAGCAGTTTGCCTGGCGCGCCGGCGACCATTTATCTCGACTTTGATGGAAATTTCGAGAGCCAGTGGGGCAGTTATCAGAACGTCTCGACACCCGCGTACGACACCGATGGAAACCCCAGCGATTTCAGCAGTCAGGAGATTGCTGAGATCACGGATATCTGGGCTGGCGTGGTTGAAGATTTCGCGCCGTTCAACATCAACGTAACGACCGTCGATCCGGGCGATTTTTCGAACGGTGTTGGTTTGCGGGTTGCGATTGGGGGATCGTACTCCGATTGGTACGGCGTGGCGGCCAGCGGTGTGTCGTTCATCTATTCCTTCATCAATCCTCTGCCGAACACCGTTTTCGTGTTCGAAGATAATCTCTCGGTTCCGCGGCAGGTGGCCGATATCGCCTCGCACGAGGCGGGCCATGCGTTCGGCTTGTTTCACCAGAGCGTGTGGGAAAACGGTGTGAAAACCGAGGAGTTCAACCCCGGCAATCCGCCGAACTGGGGGCCCATCATGGGCAACCCATTGTTTTCCGTGCGTTCCACATGGTTCAACGGCACGACGACATCACCCAATACGTTTCAGGATGACATGGCCATGATCGCCAGCCCGTCGAACGGGTTTGGCTATCGCGCCGACGACTATGGCGACGATCTGCTAACGGCCACCTCGCTCACGCCGACTGGCTCGACCATCAGCGCCTCGGGTATTGTGGGGCAGATGACTGATGTGGACGTTTTCTCGTTCAGCACGGGCGCCGGTCAGATCGATTTGACGGTGGATGTCGCACCGTTTGGGCCCAATCTCGACGCCACGCTGGAACTTCAAGATGCGGCGGGAACGGTGATTGCTTCGGCTGCGCCAAGTGGCAGCCTGTCGGCATCGATTTCTACCGTTGTGCCCTCGGGCGTGTACTACGCCGTGGTCGGCAGCCAGGGCAACTACGGCGACGTTGGCCAATATACGCTCTCGGGCACCATCGTTCCGGTCGGCAACCAGAATCCAACGGCCGATGTTGGGGGACCTTACACGATCAATGAAGGCGACTCGCTCGCGCTCGACGCCAGCGGCTCGTTCGATCCGGACGCGGGCGATGTGCTGACCTTCGATTGGGATGTGAACGGCGACGGTGTTTTTGGTGATGCAAGCGGCGCGAATCCTGTGCTGAGCTGGAGCCAGCTTGTGGGCTTGGGCATCGACGACGGTTTTCAGGTGTTCAACGTTACTGTGCGGGTGGATGATGGCAACGGCGGAACAGACGAGGCGACCACTACGCTTACAGTGCAGAACGTTGCCCCGGTGGCCGGCATTTCAGGGCCGTCGTCCGCCGTGCCTGGACAGACACGCAGCTACGTGCTCACGGCAACTGATGCCTCGCCGGCAGATCAGGCGGCCGGGTTTACGTTTCGCATCGATTGGGACGGCGATGGCACAACGGACGAAACCGTGGTTGGTGGTTCCGGCACGAGCGTCGAACACGTGTTCACCGATGTGGCCACGGTCAATGTTTCAGTAACGGTTGAAGACCGCGATCTGGCTTCGAGCCAACCCGCCACGACCCAAACGGATGTTACCCGATTCGCACTTCAGCCCGACGAGAACGACCCGAGCGTGATCCATTTGGCCTGGGGAGGTTCCGAAGGCTTCGATGTGGTGTTTTTCCTGCCGCAGGTACAGGGGGGAATCGGAATTTTTGCGTACGCCGTGGATTCGGTCGTGGTTGGCACGTTCGATGTGGTCACAGGCGTGAACGGGTCGATTCTGGCCTATGGACTGGGGTTTGGCGATGTGATTGTGGCCAATGCGCTGAGCATTCCCGTTTTGTTCGATGGTGGCGCAGGCGACGACTTGCTGATCGGCGGCAGCAGCAACGACACATTGTTTGGAGGCAGCGGCGACGACACGATGGTCGGCGGTGCGGGCGACGACCAAATATTTGCCAACGACGGCGACGATCTGCTGTTTGGCGATGCGGGCGACGACCTTTTGATTGCCGACGCCGGACGCGATTTGGTGGTGGGGGGCGAAGGTTTCGATTTTCTTGATGGAGGGGAAGACGCCGACATCTTGATTGCCGGCAGTGAATCGCTGGATCTTTACGGCGGTGAATGGGGCAGCATCCAAAGCCAATGGCTTTCGCCCGCCGCGTACATGTCTCGTATCAATCAAATACTTGGTGGCGGCGGTGGTAACAATCAGGCGAATCTGGAACCGGGCGACAATCTGCTAGACGACGAGACGGTCGATGTGCTTTTCGGCGATGGCGAACTCGACTGGTTCATTGCCTCGTTGCAGGGCGACGTGGTGCTCGACCCGGAAACCGGCGAGGTGATTACGGAAATCGACCCCTGAGCAGGCTTAATCGTTTTGCTCACCGCCGCCGCTTTGGCACCACGCATAGGCCTCGGTGTCCCCGGGGGCCGACACGGTGCGCACAGCACACTCCCACGTTGGGTGCGAGAGACGCTCTGCGAGGCTGCGGCCTTCGCCACGTTGTGTTTTACGGCATGCGAGGGTCGTAACGATCCGGAACAGCGCGCGGTTTCTTCGTTGATTCGCTTTGGCCGCTGGCACAAAATGGAAGGTGGTCTTGGCCTGCGTGGTAGCTGTGTTTGTTTGCACATCTGGATCACGGTCCCGTTGCGTCGCTGGTCTTGGACATGGCGTTGTCGCTCGGCATCGAGGTGGCGACAGGTAACGGCCCATTGTGGTGAGCAGACGGCCTTTCCCTTTCATTTCTCGATTCTTCTCCCATAGGTAATTCGGACCGAGCCGATGGAGCATCAGCGGGCTAATGCCGCGTTTTCCGGTTCGTCTGCGGCCGATACGGCGAAACGCTCGCCTGAGGTGTCGGTGGTGATGCCGTGTTTGAACGAGGCTGACACGCTCGGCACGTGCATCGAAAAGGCGCAGCAGGCGATGCGTGAGCACGGTATCGACGGCGAAATCATTGTGGCCGACAACGGCAGCACCGACGGATCGATCGAGATTGCGCAACGACTCGGGGCTCGTGTGGTGCGCATCGCGGCGCGAGGTTATGGCAATGCCCTGATGGGTGGTATCGCCGCCGCACGGGGTGCCTTCATCATCATGGGCGACGCGGACGATAGCTACGATTTTGGCGAGATTCCGCGTCTGGTTGACAAGTGGCGCGAAGGGCATGATCTGGTGCAGGGTTGCCGGCTGCCGGCCGGGGGCGGACGCGTTTTGCCTGGCGCCATGCCGTGGTTGCATCGGTGGTTGGGCAACCCGCTGTTTTCCTTCATGGTGCGGCGCATGTACGGGGCGCCGATCCACGATGTGTATTGCGGCCTGCGCGGCTTCAGCCGGGAGCTTTACGATCGATTGAACCTGCGATGCACAGGCATGGAGTTTGCCGTCGAGATGGTGATTAAAAGCTGCATGTACGGCGCGCGCATCGCAGAGGCCCCCATCACGTTGCATCCTGACGGGCGCACTTCGCACGCACCGCATCTGCGCACGTTTCGCGATGGTTGGCGGACCGTGCGGTTTTATTTGATGTACAGCCCGCGTTGGTTGTTTCTCATTCCCGGGGCCGTGTTGATCGTGTTAGGCGTTGTGGGCTATGCATTGGCGCTGCCTGGGATTCAGGTTTTCGGAGCCACGCTCGACGTTCACACGCTGCTCGTGGCAAGCCTGGCCATGTTGCTGGGGTATCAGTCGTTATTGTTCGCGCTGTTCACCAAGACGTTTGCCATAACCGAGGGATTGATGCCGCGCGACCGCCGCTTGGAGGCGTTTTTCCGCCATGCCCGGCTCGAGCGCGGTTTGCTACTCGGCGGGGCGAGCTTTCTGGTGGGGTTGGGATTGATTGCCGTGGCCTGGAACCGGTGGCGGCTGGCCGATTTCGGGCCGCTCGATTATGGTTCGACCATGCGCCTTGTGATTCCCGGCACAACGCTTGCCGCCTTGGGGTTTCAGACCGTCTTGTCGAGCTTTTTCGTTAGCATTCTAGGCATGGCCCGCAAGTGAACGTTTTGGATCGGGTGCATCAGTCGTACGTACTGGGGCGCCGTGTGCGCGTGCTGAGTGGGCACCTGGCTGCGCTGGTGCCCGAGCAAGCGAGTTTGCTCGACGTGGGGTGTGGCGACGGGCGAGTGGCCCGCGAAATTGCCCGTCGTGTGGGGGCGAAGGTGCGGGGCGTGGATGTTTTGGTGCGTCGAGAAACGTTGCTTCCGCAGGTCGACTCGTTCGATGGCGTGTCGCTTCCCTACGATGACCGGCAGTTCGACATCGTGTTGCTGGTCGATGTATTGCACCACGCGGAGAAACCATTGGAGCTGCTTCGCGACTCGCTGCGCGTGGCGCGGCAAGCGGTGCTGTTGAAAGACCATCTGTGCGAGGGGCTGGCCGCCGCTTCGACGTTGCGGTTTATGGACCGTGTGGGCAATCGTCGCTATGGTGTGCGCTTGCCTTATGGCTACTGGACCACCGCGCAGTGGCAGGCCGCGTTTCGAGAGCTTGGCGTGGCGCCCGACACGTGGCAGACTGATTTGCGGCTCTACCCGTGGCCTGCCGACTGGGTGTTCGGTCGTGGCCTGCACTTCGTGGCACGGCTGCCGCTTGCTGAGAGCGGCGCCGAAGCCCATGATAAAGCCTCTTGTCGAACATCCGCCAAGTGAACGTTTCAGGGCTCCGTGCGGCCAAAGCGTGCGGCCTCGTCCGACGATGTTTGCCATGACGTTACCACCACACGAGACCGACAGCCGCCCACGCACCGAGCCTGAGACGCGGGTGGTGCGCGTTGCCACGCCTGAAGTGTGTTGCAACGATGCCTGGGAGCAGGCGTACGCGCGTTTCGAGAGTCCTGAGCAGGAAATCGCCAAGTTCGTGCGGCGACTCAAACGGCTGGGGCAGCGCCATTGGCCGCGCGACGCCGCGATCGTCGAGCTTTTCTGTGGTCGTGGAAACGGCATCGTGGCCCTCGAACGGCTCGGCTTTCGCAATATCGAGGGAGTGGACTTATCCGAAAGTCTCCTGTGCCACTACCAAGGCAAAGCGCGATGCTATGTGGCCGACTGTCGGGCATTGCCATTCGACGATGCTTCGAAAGACGTTTTGATCGTGCAGGGCGGGCTGCATCATCTGCCCGATCTCGAAGCCGATTTGCCCGACGTGCTGGGCGAAGCACATCGCGTGCTGCGCGAGGCTGGCCGCCTGGTGGTTGTGGAGCCGTGGACCACGCCATTTCTGGTCGTGGTGGAGCGGCTATGCGGCGTGCCGCTGATTCGACGGCTGTCCAGACGCGCTGACGC
>WGDQ01000224.1 GCA_015493185.1 Planctomycetaceae bacterium | reverse complement strand
GCGATGAATTCATCGGCGTTGGCGGCCTCGGCGGCGCGACGGATTTCGTCGAGTGTGGCGTTTGGTTTTGCATAACCGATGTTGTCGGCCAGCGTGCCGTCGAACAGGAAAATGTCTTGCTCCACAATGCCCAGCAGTCGGCGATAGGCTTCGACGTCGATGTCGCGCAGGTCGGTTCCGTCGAGTTCGATGCGGCCCATGGTCGGATCGTAGAAGCGGGCAATGAGGTTGGTGAGCGTGGTTTTGCCGGCGCCGCTAGGACCGACCAGGGCGATCATTTCTCCGGGCGCCACGTCGAGCGAAATGTTTTGCAGCACGAACTGCTCGTGACCGGGGTAGCGAAAAGCAACGTCGCGCAGTGTGATGCGACCGCTCACCTGCTGGGGCCGCACGGCGCGTTGGCCACGGCGGGCCGGCATTTCGCGGGGTTCGTTCAGCAAATCGAGAATGCGATCGAGCCCGGCCAGGTTGTTTTGAAACTGTGTGGCGCTGGTGGCCAACACGGCCAGCGGACCGAGCAGCATGGCCAGATAGGCGAGAAACATCATCAGATCGCCGAGCGAAAGGTGCCCGTCGAGCATGCGAAAACCGCCGTAGAGCAACAGCCCCACGGAAGCGGCGGGCAACAACAGCTCCCAAAACAACTCGACCACGCGAGCCCACCACCAGGCGAGCAATTCTTGCCGGGCCATCAGGTGGATGTTGCGGGCAAAACGATTGGCCTCGCTGCGCTGCCGGCCGAAAGCCCGCACGACGCGCATGCCGCCAAAGGCCTCGGTGGCGTGGCTGTCGACATCTTGGCGTTGGCGGCGGATATCGCGATACAGAGGGCGAATGCGGCGAATCCACGTGCGGTGGGTCATGTAAACGGCCGGCAACACCACGAGCGAACCGAGCAGCAGCCGCCAATCGACCCACGCCAACACGGCCAGGCTGCCGAGCAACTGGAGCACGGCCCGCCAGGGGTTGTAGATCATGCTGAACACCAGGTCGGCGATGCCGCCGGCGTCTTCGCGGAGGATGCTGGCCACGCCACCGCTTTTGAGCTGATAAACGCGGTAGAGCGGCAATCGTACGGCGTGCTCGAACACGCGGCGCCGGATCATTGCCCGCACGCGTTGCACCGTGCGGGTTGCATACCAGCGGCCCCAAAGACGGATCGAGGTTTCGACGAAGGCCACGACCATGACCAGCACGGCCAGCCACACGAGCTGGGCACGAGGAGAAGCCGGCATGTGCAACCAGCGAGCCAGCGGTTCGGGCCACGGCTTGCCGCCCAGCACGTAGTCGATGGTTGCCTTGGTGGCGGCCGGCGGCACGAGCTTGAGCAGTGTGGCGATGCTCAACGTGCTGAGCGCCAGGGCCAAGGCCGCTCGATGGCCACGCAGCAGGCCGAAAAAGCTGCGAAGCAACTGCGGGAACGAACGTTGGGCCGCTCCCTCGATCGACTGTTGAGCGGCGGTTCGGGCCGTGCCTGGGCGGAATTCGCCCTGCTTAAGGCGACGCGAGAACTCGCGCCGGTATTTTTGGAAGCGCTGTCGCGATGGTGAGGGTCGGAAGGCCATGGCACGCGGGCTGGAACTGGCAGCGAGTCGGTTCGGCATACGCCGAAAAAAAAGAAAGCGGGACGTGTGTTTCGACAATGTGTTCGTGAGCCGCGATATTGTATGGCGACCGCAGCGGCATGGTGCCGTAGTGCTGCTTGTGGACGCCGCACGGTCAGGGCACGCAAGCCCGTGCTGCATGGGCAAAACAGACGCCCTGCCGCCACGGTGCTGGTGAGGCACATCACGGCGAGACGTTTTTCAGCACGCCCTGCTTTGGCCGGAACGTGGACCGCGCGCAATGGCGTTTCGCGCTTCGCGGCCCGAGCGGATCGCTGCACGAAGCGTGCGCGGGCCATCGGGCGAAACGGGCGCGCGTTTGCGATGCGACCGTTTTCGACGGCTTGCATCGCTACGGTTCAGCCGCGAGGCGTTACGTGCACCGTTGCCGACTGAATTGTCACGTCTTCGAGCGGCCGATCTTCGGGCCCCGTGGGAACGGCGCCGATTTTTTCGACCACCGCCAGGCTCTCGTCGTCGGCCGTTTTGCCAAACACGGTGTATTGCCGGTCGAGGCTCGGCAACCGACCCAAGCAGAGGAAAAACTGCGAGCCGGCCGAATTGGGATCGCTCGTGCGGGCCATCGACAACACGCCCGGTTCGTGCGGCCGTTCGTTGAACTCTGCCGCAATGGTGTAGCCCGGCCCCCCGGTGCCGTTGCCCAAGGGACAACCGCCCTGGATGACGAAGCCGGAAATGATGCGGTGGAACGTTACGCCGTTGTAAAAGCCGATTCTCGACAGGGCGATGAGGTTGCGGCAGTGGTTGGGAGCCACGTCGGGAAAAAGCTCCAGGCGGATGTCGCCGTGGCTCGTTTTCAACTCCACTTGGTAGTCGTTGGCATCGAAATCGATGTCTTCGGCGGCGGCCTGCACCTGTTGGGCGACACTCTCAGCCATGGGAGGGTTCCTTAAATACTCGCGGCGGGGCGACAACGCCCCGGTGGGGACACACCATCCACGCTGAGCGTGTGCATCGCGCGGCGCGGACGACAACAACCGGCATTCTATCGCCCCACTTCCCGGGTGGCGACGGCATCTGGCCGCGTGGCGGGGTGTTTTTGCGAGTTTTCCCGCCGAGAAAACGAGAAAATGTCGCAGCGCTCCGCGGCCACCACGCCGCCGACGTGGCCGGCGCGGGCGACGACCCGATCGGCGTGGCCGGCGGCGCACCGGCGATTGCATGCCCTGCCAAGGGCGGGCGAGCGGCCGCGACGCGGGTGGAACCGAACTTGCCGATGTTGTCGGCTGTCTACTTCAGTGGCGAGTAGTCGGTGGGCTTGAGAAATACGGATTCGACCTTCTTGACCAATCGTCCGCCTTGGATCGATGCAGCGTAGGCCTTTTGCCACTCAGGATCGGCCAGAAAGGCCGCCCAGGCTTTTTTGCGAGCGTCGAGGTTCGGATACGCGAGCAGATAGACCAGCGTGTTTTGCGAACGCTCGTCGTCCGTGGGGGTCCAGAAACCGATAACATCCATGCCGTGCTTTTTGAACAGGCCGATCGTGTGATCTCGAAAGCGCCGGTGCAGCGCGTCGAGCTTGCCCTCGTTGGTGGTGTAGGTGCGCAATTCGAACAGCCGACCGTCTTGGCCGGCCTCGTCGGCACCCACCACGGCGGGGCCGTGACACCAGGACAACAGCGCCACGACGGCAAAAATGGTGTGCAACAGCCCGGTGCGCATCGCTGGGGAAAAGAGTTTCATGGAAGCGGCTCCTCAGAAATCAGAAAAAAGTTGAAAACATCCGGTGGTGAACATCGGCGGTTGATTCAGAAAGCGTCTTCAAAATCCAATGCCGGCTTCGATCGCGAGCAAACCGACCTTCTGGTCGTCAGTCTGCATCGACCAGTCCAAACAGGATTCGCCTGCTTCGCCCTCCTTGATATGAATCGCCGGCTCACAATCTCGTCACCTGATCACAATCTTCGGGCACGGAAGCGATTTTGAAGACACCTTCTCACTGCTCCGGCGCATCGTCGGGCGCGGCGGCTCGTCGCCGGCGTCCGGGCGAGTCGCCCACAGTTGGACGCATGCGTCGCGAAGCAGCATTGGCGCGCCGTGGCAGGTCGTGCCGGCAAAGCGGGCCGGAGGTCGGTCGCCCGTTGGCGGCGGTTGCACGAGGGCAGTCACCTCAGTGGCGACCGTGTGAATCTTGCCCAATAGGCTAAAGCACTCGCGGTCCGGCGGCCAGCATCGGTTCGGAAGAAAATGACAAACGCCCGCGTGTGGGTGCGCTATTGTGGACGCGGCCGGTATGTGGTTTGTGGTTAAGGAACGCAGACGCTGGCCTGCTCCGAAGCTCGATGTGGCCCCCACCGGTTTGCACGAAGGCGGCGATCGACTTACGATTGGCTGCGAACCGTGGCTGCGCACGATGTGCCCGGTGCGGTGCGCTGTGGGGACTGGAAATGCCGCCCTTTTGCCCCCGAGGGGGGCAGTCGACGGTTCTCGGCAAGCGTTTTGTCGACGATAAGTTTTGCTTTGTACGAAAACCGAAGCTATCTGACTTCCTGAACCGAATGGTGTGTTATGCGAACCAACGGCCTGTTTCTTTCGTGTCGGGTTCTGAATGTTGATCGTGTGGTTGAAGCGGCCCGGCTGCTGTTGGTGCTGTGCGCGGTGGCGATTGGCCCTTGGGCAGCAGCCGCGAGGGCGGATGGGGAACCGTTGCAGCCATCGCAGGGAAAGGCCGACGAAGCGGCCGGAGTGATTTGGTACGACGTGCGATTGCTGGACGTGGAGGGTCAAGGTTTTAGCGACGTCGAGTCGCCTTTCGATCGTTTGCCGGCCCGGGCCAAAGGAGTGGTGCGCGACGTGGTTTGGAACTTGAGCCGTCATTCGGCCGGACTGTGTGTTCGCTTCGAAACGGACGCCCGGGCCATGCACTTGCGATGGCGGTTGATTTCCGATCGCCTGGCCATGC
>WGDQ01000223.1 GCA_015493185.1 Planctomycetaceae bacterium | reverse complement strand
CTTTTATTGCTGTGGTTTTTATTCGGATGTGTTGGTTACGGGTTCTTGTTTTGTCTTGTTGTGCTGTGTTGTGTGTTTTGTTGGTCGTGTTGAACGTTTGCCGAAGGGTGTTGCATTTTGCGGCGATGCGTTCTGCCGCGTCGGTTCGCTTTCCGGACGAAAGCGGTTTTTATCGCAGTCGATCGACAGAGAAATGGTCGTTGGCGATGCGTCGATTCATGGCCAGCGGGCCGGTTGTCAAAACTTTTGCCGGCCGCCCAGGGCATCGGCCAGAATCTCTTTGTTAGCAAATTCTAGCACACTTCCAGTTGTGATTCCTCGTGCGAGCCGCGTGAGCGTGACGGGCAACTCGGACAACAGGTTGGAAATGTACAGCGCCGTCCCGTCGCCATCGAGGGTGGGGTTCGTGCCCATGATCACCTCCTTGAATTCGCCCTCACGCACGCGGCGCACCAACGCATCGATCGTCAGTTGATCGGCACCGATGCGCTCAAGCGGAGCGATGCGTCCCAACAACACGTGGTACAAACCGTTGTAGACTCCGGTTTGCTCCAGTGCCATCAGATCGCGTGGTTGTTCCACAACGCATAACAACGAGCGGTCCCGCTTCGGATCGCGGCAAATGTCGCACGTGTCGCTGTCAGCCAAATTGTAGCATGTTTTGCAATAGCGCACGTTTTCGCGGACGTTGCGGATCGCATCGGCCAGAGCCAGTGCTTCCGCCTTGTTGACCCGCAACACGTGGTAAGCCAGCCGCTCGGCCGACTTTTTGCCAATGCCGGGCAGCTTGGCAAACTCCTCGATCAGGTGATTGACAGACTTGCTGAGAGCCATGGAATGCCGAAGCCCAAGGTGCGTTTGAAAATCAATGTGTCGCAGTCGAGTGAAAAACGAACGACGAAGCGGTTAAGAGCGGCTGGCAAGAAGAAAAAGGCCTGGAAAGCCCGGCAAGCCAGCGGCAGAGAGGACAGGCTCGGCAGCGGACCACTACGAACAAGATGGTGCCCGTTTGCCGGAGACCGCTCAGAAGAAGGCGCGACAACTCGGCAAAATGCCATGGGAAACGCACCGGCGCGGTGCACGGTTTTGCCGCTGCCTGCGGGTGCGATGCCGGACCTGCTGCTACCAGTGTGTGGCTTCGCCTTTCCCAACATTTCCGTATTTCCATGGGGGGCCGACGCCGTGTGTCGCACGTGAGAAGACGAAGAGTTCACCAGCCAAAGCATGCACGGTAGAGCGTATGAGGTGACAATCGTCTCTGGCCTTATCCAGATCCTCTCACTTCGCCTTATGCGCCGGAGGGCCCTTGCCCAGTAAGCCGTGCAAGCGCTTCGTCCAATCCGGGCAGTTCGAGTCCGCCGGCCGCTTCTCGCATGGCCTCCGCTTGAAGTTCTCGCGACTTGGTCAGTGCTTGATTTGTCGCGGCCACCACCAGGTCTTCGAGCAGTTCCTTGTCGCCTTGTTCGACAAGCTGTGGGTCGATTCGACAGGCGGTGATTTCCTGTAGCCCGTTGGCGTCGACTTCGATCATGCCCCCGCCGGCGCTGCCGGTCACGTGCCGACGCCGCAGGTCTTCGTTCATGTCTTGAATGCGACCACTGATTTGTTGCGCCTGCTTGATCAGCGAGGCGATGTTTCCCAGATTTCCCAGACCTTGAAACACGGTATTCGTCTCCCTGGTAGGTTTTGCAAACGTCGGCAGCCGCCCATTTATTTCTTGTTGTTGGTCGGCGTGCCGCGTTGTTTGTGGGGACCGGCTCGGCGGTTGGTTGGTGCTGGCTTGAACGTCACGAGTCGGGTGTTTCGACCCGTACTGGGCGGGCGTCGAACAGTTCGCTCGCACGGCGGACCATTGCGTGTTGGGCTGCCTCGCGCAACTGCTGACGCGACGAAATCGGACGAGCTGTTGCCGTTTCAGTCGGTGCGGTGTCGTCTGTTTCCGTTTCGAGCAATTGAAGCGTGAGGCGGATCGGTCGGCCCGCTGCCCGCGACATTTCCTTTTCGAGCTGTGGCACGCGCCGCTGGCATGCCCTGTAGGAAGTATACGCCGCCTTGGTGAAAAAGACGACTACTTGATTCGTGCCGCTGGTTGTCACATGGTCGTATAACGAGGCATTTTCAGCATCCAGCGGGTTCAGGCTTTCGATCGCTATTTTCCACAGGCGTTCGCCTTCTGCGGGCGTTAGTTCGCGAGGCGGTTCCTGGGCAGCAGGTGCCTGGGCTGCACGCGCGGTCGAATCCACCGGCGGCCCGCAATGGTCTTCGGAGGCATTGGAGTCGCTTGCCGCGGCAGCCAGACCGGCCCGCGCGCCACGGACCGGCTCGTCGCTACTTTTTTTTTGAGACGGTCTCTCGAAACGATCAGGCGCCGTTGCCGGGGCCGATGGTGAGGCCGTGGTCGATGCGGTGGCTTCGGACAGCGGGCGCAACTGGTCGATCAGATCGGTCAAGTTTTCCAGATCGGCCAGTCGGGCAGCGCGGGCCAACGCCATTTCGGCTAGAATTCGCGGCTGACTGCTATATCGCATGCGGGCCCGAGCGTGATCGATCGTTTGCATGGCCGCCAAAATAGTTGCCAGCCCAAGCCGCTCAGCGTGCGACCGTAGGGTTTGCCATTGGCTGGGAGAGCTGTAAAGCATTTGATCGGCCGTACCGCCGGCCGCGGCAACCATTGCGTCGCGCAAATACGCCAAGAGCTGATCGAGAAACTGACTCAGCT
>WGDQ01000222.1 GCA_015493185.1 Planctomycetaceae bacterium | reverse complement strand
CTTCCCAGGCCTCTACCGGTCCGTCGACCCAGGGGCCTGGCTCGCCTTCCCAAACAACCTCACCGTCCATAGGCGCGTCGAAAGCGATATCGGGCTCGACCTCTTCGACCATCGGACCACTACCCTGCATCGGCGGGCGAGGCATACGTGTCGGAGCCTGGTAGTACGCGTAGCGGCTTGGGCGAACCGGACGGCTTTGAGGTTGCTGCCACGGCACGCCACCCAAAAACGCCAGCGGCCCCGCGGCAACGGCCGACATGCCTCCTCGCCCATAGGCCGGTTGCACCGCACCCCTCGAACGCTGCGCCGAGCTCGGGCGTCGCCCTCTAGTGGTCGCCGGCCCATATTCCATCTGATATTGTGCTTGCGAAACTTCATGCCGGGCTTTCGAGGATTTCGCCGGCTGCGAGCGACGGCGGTATTTCGCGCGGTCGGCCCGAGGACGCGCGTAATTCCGGCGTGCTATGTAGCTTTTCTGCGTTGCGCTGTCTTGCTCGTCGGCTGCTTCGTATCGCGTCGAGGTGGCCTGCCCGAAAGCAGCGTCTGGATTCGGCCCAAGCATCCAGAGAGCCAGCAGCGCGAAACCAACCGGGGCCAGGCCCGCATTGCGTCGCAGAATCGACATCATTGCACACACCTCAACAAGTAGCCGGAGAAAAAGGCATTCGGGGGTAGATCCGACCGACCGCAAGTCCACACCCAGCGGCGGTCAGCATGAGTAATCGGTATTGCGCGTCCGGAACTTCCGTCAAAATCAACGAAATCAGAAAAAATTGCCGTTCCTGCGCACTTGCTAGGACCGATAAACCTTATCACCCAGCGTGCAGGTGGGAGGTGTGGGTGCTCTGCGAAGACGCGGGGCAACAGGTAAGGCAATCCGAGGCTAGCCGCGCCCACGCGGTGCCGTCTCTAATCGAATCCAGGTCACCCAGTTCAATCGCCGGGCAAGTGCCGGTCAACAAGAAGCAGTTGGAAAATCTGGCCGCAAACTGCCGCATTCGAGGCGATGGCGCGAAATGCGCGGTGTGGAAGAATAGGTGGGTATCAAAGGGAAACGGGGGCGGCATTCAAAGACCCCAAACCCCGCTTCGCCTCACAACCTGCGAAAGAAGCAGCAACAGCCGCCGCGATGAACATCAGGCGAAAGTAGGCCGGCACAAGTGCGATTGGCTCTTTTCTGATCGAGCGTCCCTTCGCATGGTTGCCCCAGCGCCGACGCGGCTCGATCGCCGACGTTCCAGTGTGCCAGCCTCTGGCGCAACGACCGAATGAAGGTTCGCAAGCCGAGCGTGATTTTTCACGCATCGTTCAGAGGGCGTTCGAGAGCGCCTGATCCAAATCGTTCGCCAAATCCTCGACCGCTTCGAGCCCCACGCTGAGCCGGATCAGGCTGTCCGTAATTCCATGTGCGGCCCGATCTTGTGGATCGTAGCTGGCGTGCGACATCGAGGCCGGCTGCTCGATCAGCGATTCGACCGCCCCCAGGCTTACGGCCAGTTGGAACAATCGCGCGCTGTTCACCACGCGTCGCGCGGCTTCGAAATCGCCCTCGACTTCGAAGCTGAGCATGGCGCCGAATCCCCCTTGCATCTGCTGGGCCGCTATTTCATGGCCCGGATGCTGTGGCAGGCCCGGATAAAGCACTCGGCGAACACGGCGATCGTTGTTGAGAATCTCAGCCAGTTTCTGAGCCGACCGGCATTGCTCGCGCACGCGAAGCTCCAAGGTTTTCAAACCCCGCGAGCAGAGAAAACATTCGAGCGGTCCCATCACCGCCCCTGTGGCGTTCTGGATGAAATACAGTTCGTCGCGCAATTTCTCGTCACGCACCGCCAGCACGCCGCCCAACAAGTCGCTATGTCCGCCCAGGTATTTGGTGGCCGAATGCATCACGATGTCGGCCCCCAATTCCAAAGGCCGCGTGAGAACCGGCGTGGCGAACGTGTTGTCGACACCGAGCAAGATGCCGTGTCGCCGCGCGATCTCGACACAAGCGGCCAGGTCCGTGATCGAGAGCAACGGATTTCCCGGGCTTTCTACCCACAGCAGCCGCGTGGCGGGCGTGATGGCATCTTCCAGCCGCTGCAAGTCGTTGCCCGGGGCCAGGGTCACTTCAATTCCCGCACGACGACAAATACGGTGCAGTAGCCGGTAAGTACCGCCGTAGATATCGGCGCCTGCCACAATGTGATCGCCACTTTGCAGCAGCATGGTTGCCGCATGAACGGCGGCCATGCCCGAGCTGAAGGCCAGCGCGTGCGTGCCACCTTCGAGCGAGGCCACGGTGGTTTCCAACGCCTCGCGCGTGGGGTTGCCGCTGCGCGAATAATCGTATCGTCCCCACTCGCCGGCGGCCGGCTGTACGAAAGTGCTCGCCAAATGCAGCGGAGGAACCACCGCGCCGGTTTGAGGGTCGCGCTGCTGGCCGACATGGATCGCTCGAGTACGAAATTGCATAACACGCTGGCTCGTTTGCCGGCCGAAGCAAACAAAAGCCCGTCCGACCGGCTAAAAAGATAAAGAAAGGATAGGGTGAGAAACTCACGGGTGAAAAGCTGACGAACGGGCAACTGCGACGACGAGCCGCATGGCTTGAAACACGCGACAGAGCAGCACCCGGCGGACGGACGATCGCACCGCCACAAGCGGCGCCGCTTCGGTTAGCCGGCCATTGCCTGGGCCAGATCGGCGATCAGGTCTTCGGCGTTTTCAATCCCGCAAGAAAGCCGAATCATGTTGTCCGGAATGCCGAATTGCTGACGCTCTTCGGGCGTGCACTCGTAGTAGCTCATCACCAGAGGCTGTTCGATCAGCGATTCCACTCCACCCATGCTTGGTCCGATGCGCGGAATCGTCACGCGGTCCACAATGTCGGCCGTCTCGCGCCAGTCGGCGTCGCGAATTTGGAACGTGACCACTCCGCCGAAACCACGCATCGTACGCCGCGCCACATCGTAATAAGGGTGCGTTTCCAGGGCAGGGTAGTACACTTTCTCCACTCGGGGGTGCTCTGCCAGAAACCGCGCGACGGCCAGTCCATTTTCGTTGTGCCGCTGCATCCGTAGTTCGAACGTTTTCAGACCCCGTTGCAGCAAATAAATGTTGTGGGGCGAATTGATCGAACCCATGATGCCGCGCAGCTTGCGAACCGGCTCCAGCGCTTCTTCGCGACCAATCACCACGCCGGCCAGCAGATCGTTGTGGCCGCCTAAATACTTGGTCGCCGAATGCAGCACGTAATCGACGCCCGCCTCGAGCGGTCGCAGGTTGTAGGGCGTTGCCATCGTGGCATCGATCAGCGTTTCCGCGCCGGTCTCGCGGCCAATGGCCACGAATGCTTCCAGGTCGACGATGCTCAAGTGCGGATTGGTGGGCGATTCGCTCACGAGCAAACGCGTGTTGGGTGTGATTGCCCGTCGCATCGCGTCGTAGTCGCAAGCGGCCACCTGGCGGGTCACCACACCGAAACGCGAAAGATGCTTTGCGCAAAACTCCCGGCTGCGGTGGTAGCATTCGTCGAAGAAAACAATTTCATCGCCGGCCGAAAGCTTGGCCATTAGCAGGCCAACCAGGGCAGCCATGCCGCTGGCAAACAAAACGGCCGACTCGCCTCCTTCCATGGCGGCCAGCTTTCGTTCTACGACCTTCTCTCCCGGGTTGCCGTAGCGTCCGTACTCTTCGCGCGGTTGCTTTTGTTCGATGAAGTCGATCACGCTTTGCGTGTCGCGAAACGTGTAAGTCGCCGCACAGAAGATCGGGTCGGTGATGGCATCGCCCGGTTTTTGGCGTGCCTCGCCCGCGTGCACCGCCAGCGTCGATGCGCCGGCTGGCTGACGCGGCAGCGATTGTTCAGCATCAGGTTCAGATGGCGTGGCCATGGCAATCCCCGCACCAATAAAATGGGGCTCTCGTGAAAACGACGTGGGATCGCACCCGGCCAAACGCAAAAAGCCGCGGATCCGCCTAATGCGGTCGCGGCTTCGGTCCAACTCGGGCTGAATCGCCGCAACCGCGGTTGCGTTGCGGCGATGGCACTTTAGCAGAGATGGCTGCAAGCGGCCGCAAATCCCAATTCGTCGCCGATTCTATCCTGCCGCACGCCCCCAGGCAAGCGCCTCATTCGCTTCCCTCTACTCCGCTACTTCGTTTAGGGAGGAAAGACCGGCACTCGCAGCCGTCTTGGCTTTCGCGAGGTCCGATTGTCGCCCGCCGACACGGCCACCGCTTCGACCATGGCACGATCACAGCGACCTTTGAATCGTCGGCATCGTTATCCTTTCGCTATCCTTTCGCAAGTCGCAAGTTGGCCGGCCGCGGCGACTGGCAAGCACCGGGCCGATGTGCACCCGCGAGGCAAACCCGCCGCCGGCACTGCCTTCTTGGTGCTGTGGATCGTTTTCAGTTGCCAGAAGGCGATCCGGCGACGCTGGCATCTGCTGCGACCTTTCGGCACAATAAGCCGAAGCGATGCCGGGGCGTGCGCCGGCGCCGGGAGCGGCAGCCTTGTTCTCTCTGCCGAAAACACGTTGTGACCGATCCCACGACCATTTGCTCGTAC
>WGDQ01000221.1 GCA_015493185.1 Planctomycetaceae bacterium | reverse complement strand
TCTTGATACCGACTCGACAAAGCGGGCAGCCCCCGCACAGAGCCGCCTTCGCCCCCAAAAAAACCTACCGGCTAGCAGCGTACTGATAGTCCGTGAACCGCTCGCTCATCCGTCCGATCATCCGTCCTCAATCACAACTGCCCTCGCCAAGCTGCCGATTCCACCCGAATCGCCTAACTTCTCGCGGCAAAGTCAATCAGGTGGTTACCGCTCTATCGCATCGCCACTCGGGCCACGCGCCGCATGCCCCTTTCGCAGCAATGGGCAGCCCAAGCCGCGAACCAACGCCGACGGCAACTGATCGTCGCCACGCGTGCGGTGCAGGAAAAAAACCGCACTCGCCCAGCAACAGCCGCGATAACGGCAACAACAGCAACGGCAGGCGAAAAAAACGGCCGCGAAGAAGCCGCTTTCCCGTCCGGGAGAAGCGTATCGAGCAAGAAACCAAGCGCCATATGGCGTGGGAACGTGAGCGGCCTTCCCCGCGTTCGCGCGCCGAAAGCCTTGCTCTTCGCCCGCCGTCGGTGCTTACCAATCGAGCTCGGGCGGGAAAAATTCGTTTACCAGTTCCTCGTAAAAGGGCAGTAAACGGTCGACGTCTGGGCGGTCGTGGCTCTTGGTATACAGATCGAATGGATTGAACTTTTTCACCCACGGCAGCATGCGGCGATCGTAGTCGTTCATCAAGTGGGTGTATTCGCCTTCGCGGTGCAAGGGATAGAACGAGTGGTAGCGAATAATGTAGGCCCCTTCCTCGGGCAAATAGTCTTTCACCACGTGGTACAGATATTCGTCGTGTCCCCACGACATCAGCACCTGATCGAGTCCGCACCCTGGCTCATAAATACCGCACTCGGTTTGATACTCGGGCACCTGGCTGTCAGGGTTTTCGGCAAAGAATTCGGAGAACACGATCTTCTCCGAGAAACGACAACCGACCGGAAACGTATCGCCCACCACCGCCCACTGCGGTTCGCCAAACAGGCAAAGCACCTTACCCAAATCGTGAATCAAGCCGGTAAGAATGAACCATCGTGGATGTCCCTGCGCGCGAATCGCCTCGGCCGTTTGCAAAGCATGTTCGATCTGCGGCACATCGGTGTCGGGGTCACTATCGTCTACGAGCTTATCGAGTTCGCGTAGTGCCTCCCATACACTCATGCGGCACCGTCGCAAAGGTAAAAACTCGCGATGCTTTTGCCGCACGAAGTCGACCGTTTGATAGGTGTGGTTGAGCCGATAAAACTCTTTGACGCTCGGCCTCGCCTCGGCTCGATAGTTGCGAAACTCCGAAGGTTTTTTCTTTTTCGGCTGCGCCGCCGGGGGCGTATCGCAATCGTCCGATGGTGCAGGCTCAGGGTATCGTCGTTTGACGTCGTCATCCCATTGGTCGAGACTCGACAAGGGCCGTTTCGTATCGGAGGACGGATCGTGAGTCATGGCAAGAAACCTTCAGCACGCTTTCGCTAATGAGAGGGGGAACAAAAGCAACGGCCCGCTTCTGCCGTCAGCCTGTCTCGACCGAGGCCCTGCGTCTCTCAACAACATGGCTCAAGCAACGGTCGCACGCCCATCATTCTACTGGCACCCGAGCTACGTTTTTAGAGCCGCGGCGAAAAACGCTTGCCAACTGTCAATCGCGCATCACGCGATGCAGCAAATCTGCCCGCGACAACCATCATCCGCACCTTCGAGCAATGCCGCGTTTTGCGTATCGCCCTTGATCTGCCCGCATCGCAGAATAGCGACCTTCTCATTCAGCGGTGCCCCATCTCGCCGTACGATGCTCACGGACGGAGCAGGGCAGGGGATGGGAGTCAGCGGCGTTGGACCGCAGCGATGCCGTCGCTCGAATTCGCCCCGGCAGCTTCGCGCGCCGCCGCGACGCAAAGCTGCCCCACCCCAGCACAACGCGTTGTGTCCGCATGCTCAAACCGCCCACGCACTGCACACAGTGGGCGGCCTGTACGCCACACCAGCGCCGCTCGCGTGGCCACCCCGACGAGGACTCCTTGCTGT
>WGDQ01000220.1 GCA_015493185.1 Planctomycetaceae bacterium | reverse complement strand
GTATTGCGATCGATTGAGCGCAGGCCAGCAGCCCGTGGCCCGCGACCGCAACGTTTGCATTACTAGCGGCAACAGCAGGAAGAGAAATGCAACTGCCTGCGGGGATGCGTGCGAGCCGATGGCGGACGGGCGGGGGGCGGGTTCAAATGCCGCCCTGTAACATGCGGGCCCGGGCCATTGCTTCTTCGGCTTCCATGATGCGGCCGGCTCGTTGGTAGGTAACGCTCATTGCAGTGAAGCTGAAGGGATCGTTGGGCTCGAGTTCGCAGACCTTCAGCCCGTGCTGGATCGCCTTCTCGTGCTGGGCCACTCGACCGCAGAGCACGGCGAGCGCTGAATGAGCCAAAGCGTAGTCGGGATAAACGCTTACGAGTTCGTCAAGCTTCTGAATCGCCTCGTCGAGTTTGCCTTCTTCCTTGAGGCGATCGGCCTCGTCGTACATTTCCTCGGGTGTTGCCATGGGGGCAAAGGCTCCTGAGACAGTTGCGGAATTTATAAGTCGAACAATGCCTGCTTGCCATAACGTCGTGGAATTGCCCCTGGTTGTAAATATGCACGTCAATAATGGCAGATCCCGCACACCACGACAAGGGGTGTGTGTCATTGTGTCGCGCTTTTTGGGTGACATCATTGGCGGCCGCCGGCACAAAGAGAACTTGGGAAGGGTTTCTGGAAAACAGCAGGTTTGCGGCGAAACGGGGAATTGGCCCCGGGTGGGCGACTTGCAGAAGGTGCTAGGCCTTCGGGCGGTCGACTCACCGTAGATTCGGCGGGCTTCCGATAACAAGCTTCGGAAGTCGTACGGTCGTCCGTTTCGGCACGATCGAGCCAATCGGTCGGCCTGCTGGAATGCTGGAATGCTGGAAAGCCCTGGGCTGGAAAACCCCTGGGCCGCAAAACCCTGGCTCTGAGGGGCGCGGCTTCGCCGCAATGGGCAGCAGGGCCTCGCCATCCGGGAAGCATCGGCCACCCGCGGCCGGCTGCCGTTGCGACTTGCCCTCCCACGGTGCGAGGCGTGCTCAACAACGGTGGTCGCAACGCCCGAGCCGGTCAGTCGTGGCGGGCGGGCGCATCGACGCGAGCGGCTCACTTTTCTGGTGGCGTTCGGGCCGCCGGACACACAGGCTTGTTGCCGCAGTGCGTGGCGGCTGTGGGCCGATCCTACGGGCCGCCCTGACTACGAAAAGCCGAAAACGCGAATACCCAAACTAGCAAATCCACACCGCACTTAACGCGACATCTGAGGATTCGAGCTGTGAAGATTCACCCGCTTGCTGTTGTAAGCCCTGGGGCCAAGCTTGGCTGCGACGTGGAAATCGGCCCGTTTTGCATCGTGGAGTCGGACGTGGAGTTGGGCGACGGCTGCATTCTGGAAAGCCACGTGGTGGTGAAGAGCGGAACCACGCTGGGTGCGGGAAATCACGTGTTCGAAGGGGCCGTGGTGGGCGGCATTCCGCAACATGTGAACATGCCCGAGCAGTTGGGGCGGGTTCGCATCGGCTGCGACAACACGATTCGCGAGCACGTGACCATTCACCGCTCGATGTATGCCGACGGGGTCACGGTGGTTGGCAACGGCAACATGCTGATGGTGGGCTGCCACATTGCGCACGATTGCCGCGTGGGCGATCATTGTATTTTCGCCAACGGCGTACTGTTGGCCGGGCATGTGGCGGTGGAAGATCGGGCCTTTCTCTCCGGAGCGGTGGCCGTACACCAGTTTTGCCGCATCGGGTCGTTGGCCATGGTTGGCGGGCATGCCCGGGTTGTGCGCGACGTGCCCCCGTTTGTAACCGTCGACGGCGGCAGCGGTCAGATCGTCGGGTTGAATTCGATCGGCCTGCGTCGCAATGGCTACACCTCAGACAAGGTGGCCGAACTGAAGCGGGCCTACCGGCTGATCTACCGCAGCGGGTTGGCGTGGAAAGAGATGCTCGATGTGCTCCGGTCGGAATTTCCCGACGGTCCGGCAGCCCGCTTTCACGAGTTTTTTGCGAACTCGAAGCGGGGCTTCACGGCCGAACGCCGCGGCCCAGCATTGCCGACCATCAAGCTTCAGCCATCTGAATCGGAAGACGAACCGGCGCTGTTGAAGCGCAAGGCAGGCTGAAGCGGCTCGCCCCCGTCCGAAACGCACGGGCCCCGAACTGCGCAGGCGGGGCGCCACATCGCAAACCGGCCGCGCCGGCAAGCGATTATCGTTCATCGTCGGGCGTGGCGAACGGCCTGGATCGATGCTTACGACTGGCGTTTTTTCTCGGCCACCACGGCCTGTGCGGCTGCCAGACGAGCGATGGGCACGCGATACGGCGAGCAGCTCACATAGTCGAGCAGCAACTCGTGACAGAACATCACACTGGCCGGATCGCCTCCGTGTTCGCCGCAAATGCCGATTTTCAGATCGGGGCGCGACTGCCGACCGCCGCGAATGCCCATGCGCATTAGTTGCCCCACCCCTTCGCGGTCGATGGTTTGGAAGGGATCGTTGGGCACAATGTCGTGCTCGCGGAAATGGGGCATGAAGGACGAATAGTCGTCGCGGCTGATGCCGAGCGTGGTTTGCGTCAGGTCGTTGGTGCCGAAGCTGAAAAACTCGGCATGGCGGGCGATTTGATCGGCGACCAGCGTGGCCCGCGGAATCTCGATCATGGTGCCCACCAGGAAGTCGACCGAACGACCCTGCTCTTCGAACACATGGGTTGCCGTCTCGCGGATGATGCCTTCCTGATCTTTGAACTCGGTGGGGAACCCGACCAGGGGAATCATGATCTCGGGCCGTACCTCGATGCCTTCGGCGGCCACCTGACACGCGGCTTCGAGAATGGCCCGGGCCTGCATGCGTGTGATCTCAGGATACACGATGCCCAGCCGGCAACCGCGATGCCCGAGCATGGGGTTCAGCTCTTCGAGCTCTTCGACACGGTGCGTGATTTCGTCGACATCGACCCCAAGTCGCGCGGCGAGCCGCTGCTGGCCTTCGATATCTTGAGGCAGAAACTCGTGCAGCGGCGGATCGAGCAAACGAATGGTGACCGGCCGGCCTTCCATCACGCGGAACAAACCGGCGAAATCGTCGCGTTGGTAGGGCAGCAGC
>WGDQ01000219.1 GCA_015493185.1 Planctomycetaceae bacterium | reverse complement strand
GCACGGAAGGATCGTCCAAAGACCTAGTGGTTTACGAAGACGTTGCGATCGTTACCGAGACCAAAGGGAAGCATAGCCAGCTTCAAATTGGCACGCTTGTACAAGCAGGCGAGGTTTGGCGGCTGATCGACCTGCCCATGGGGTTGGATGCCTCGGTTGCGCAGGCGTCGCCCTCGGGGGTATTTTTCCGAGCTTCTCTGTCGACCCCTGCAAACTTGACGGCGCCCAGTGCCTCGCCTGCTCCGAGTGACCAGGTGCAGGCATGGCTGGCCGAGCTTGAAAAGATCGACCGCGCAGCGGCGAAGGCCGCACCATCCCAACGGGCGGCCCTGCACGCTCAGCGGGCCGATTTGATCGAGAAGATCGCGGATGCTGCTCAATCTGCGGCCGACCGCGCCCAGTGGATTCGGCAATTGGCCGACACGGTGAGCGCGGCCGCCCAATCGGGCGAATATCCAGAAGGTGTTGAGCGTTTGAAGAAGCTGCACGAAAAACTGGCTCAAAACAAGTCAGACAAATTGCTGGCGGCTTATACGAAATTTCGTTACCTCAGTGCCGACTACGGCCGCAGTTTGCAGTCGGAGAATGCGGACTTCGCCAAGATTCAAACCGAATGGCTGAAGAACCTGGAAGGCTACGTCAAAGAGTATCCCGACTCTCCCGACACCGCGGAAGCGATGCTGCAATTGGCTATTGCTGAAGAATTTGCCGGACAGGAGAAACCAGCTAAAAAATGGTACGGGCAGATCGTCGCCAATTTTCCCAAATCGCCTGCCGCCAAGAAGGCGGTCGGTGCAGCGCGACGCCTTGATTCGGTCGGCAAGCCGATGCAGCTCAAGGGCACCACGCTCGATGGAAAACGCGTCGATCTCTCGAAATATCGCGGTCGCGTAGTGCTCGTTCATTATTGGGCTACCTGGTGCGAACCGTGCAAGGCCGACATGGCGACGATCAAGGCGATGTTGGCGAAATACGGACGCAAGGGATTTCTGGCCATCGGGGTCAACCTCGACACCGACCGACAAACGGCCATTGGCTTCTTGAAAAAAGCCCGACTTCCATGGCCGCAACTCTATGAACCAGGAGGCCTCGACAGCCGGTTGGCCAACGAGATGGGCGTGCTCACGCTGCCCACGATGATCTTGGTGGACAAAGACGGCAAGGTTGTGAATCGTAGTCTCCACATCAGTCAGCTTGAAACGGAACTCAAGCGGTTGCTGAAATAGGTGCCATGCTAGATTAACTAGACCACCTGTCGTTCTGCTGTGCTATGGCGATGCCGCGGCGCAGCAGTGCACCGATGGTAACTGGGGCAGAGAACCTCGCCCCAGCAAAGCGACTACCGATGTTGCCGTGGGTAGCCCGATCCGTAGGCCGCCCATGTGCGGCGGTCGTCGCTTTTTTTTACGGCACGCGCCACAGCATTGCGAAACAAGACGTCGTGCGCTGACACCTGGCCGGTCGGAATCGATTTGCCCGCCCGCCGCAATGCACCTACCGGTCTTCGCATTGCGCTGCATGCCACTTCTGCTAGCATCGCTGGCGGCCCTTTTTCCATTCGGTATCCGCCGGCCGGCTCAGCGCGAAGACGCTACTGCCGCTCGCGCTTGTGGAAGAAGCAAAGCCATGCCCGAGCGGGCAGCCGCCATCGAGCCGATCATCTGCGCCGGTTGCGCGAACGTTTGTAAAAAATTCAATCTGCTCCGGCATTCCTTCCTCGATGTGGCCGTATCTATCGCAGTCCGATCTGCTGAGCGCGGATCGCCGCAAATCGATTCGCGGGCATGGCTTGCGAGGTGTGAACGTGTCGAGCCCGTATTTTCCGGCGGCTGGTGGCATGCGAATCGCGTAGACGTGGCGACTTGTTGCGATCGACATGGAGGTCGGTCCTAAAGAGCTCGACGTTGCCTTCTCTTCTTTTCTCGCTGCGATCGCGCGGGGGAAACTTAGCGCCGAGCAACCGTTCCACAGCCGGGAGTTTCGCCAAGATGACGCAAGCTGTTCCGTTTGGTATCGCATGGGGAGTCATTGTTCTTTTAGTATGCGGCGTAGCTAGTGCGGTGTTGGCGCGAATCAGTTGCGGGACGTGCCTTGAAACTCTGGCACACGGGCTCGTTTTTGTTTTGATGGGGCTTATCGGAATTGTTACGTTTGCCGCG
>WGDQ01000218.1 GCA_015493185.1 Planctomycetaceae bacterium | reverse complement strand
GGTAAGCGGAGTTGCCCAAAGGGGTGCAACAGCCGGCCTTGTGCGGGAACGGCTACGGGTGCTGTGGGACCGCGGTTTTGTGGAAGTGGCCCCGAGGAAGCCCGCGAACGACACCGTTCCCCCCGCTTGTTGCCGAGCCCCGGCAGAAGAAAACCAATACGAGGAAAGAAAGCCCCCAACGAAAAGCCCGGAAATGAATCGATTCGATAAATTACTTGCCGGCGACCGAGCGTCAAGAGTTTTTTGCGAAAAACACGACGAAGCAGGCCCGGTGGGAGCTTGCGAGGGGGCATGGTGAATCGAACGGCCGATCACCTACGAAACGCGCCGCGAGTGCACGGTGCCGCCGCAGTGGGGCGCTAGTGCCGGGTGAAGCGCCAGCGGATGAGGTTGCGCAGGAATTGGCGGCGGGCCGAGGCGTCGACGTGCGAGGTGCCGCCGAGGCGGGCTTGCGAGAGCACGTTGACCTCGATAACCGGCAGACGATGCCAGTGGGCCTTGATCATCATTTCGGCATCGAAGAACCAATCGGTCGATTGCATGTCGAGGCGGTCGAAGTCGTCGCGCCGCAGCAGCTTGGGGCTGCCGTTCACGTCGCTGGTGCCCAAACCGCCGAACAGGGTGTTGATGAGCAGGTTGTAAATGCGCGTGACGATGCGGCGCTTGAGCCCGTCGAGCCGGAAGCGGCGATTCACTTGCACCAGCGCGGCCCGCGGCGCACCGACGGCCGTATCGTACACACGGAATACGTCTTCGGGTTCGACCTGACCGTCGGCATGGAGATAACCGATCCACGGCGCGCGGCAGGCTTTCAGGCCACAGAGGATGCCGCCGCCGTAGCCGGCGTTTTGTTCGAGGCGTATTTTGACCAGCGGCAACCCCTCGGCGATCAGGCGGTCGATCAGTGCCGAGGTGCCGTCGGTCGAACCGTTGTCGACGGTGACCAGTTCGAGCCGCACGCCACGACGATGGAACTCGTGAGCCAGACGCCGGACGGTGCGTTCCAACACCTCTTCTTCGTTGTAGCAGGGAATGGCGAACGAGACGTCGGGCAACCGCTCGTCGGGCGTGGTGCGGTCGGGGGCCTCGGCAGCCGCCGCCGATGGCTGCTGCGACGGGTCGGCGCGGTGGCGGCGATGTTGCGCGTTGGGGTCGGTGTGCATCAGGCTGGGTTCACACGATTTTCGGTTCGGGAACGGGCACCACGAACTTGCCGCCCGCCGCTCGAAACGCGGCCTGCTGCTCGAGGATTTCGTCGGCGAAATTCCAAGTGAGCAGCAGCACGTAGTCGGGGTGGTCTTCGAGAAGCCGTTGGGGCGAGTGGATGGGCAAATGGGTGCCGGGCAGGAAACGCCCCTGCTTGTGCGGGTTGCGGTCGACCACGTAATCGAGCATGTCGCGACCAATGCCGCAGTAGTTGAGCAGCGTGGTGCCCTTGGCGGCCGCGCCGTAGCCGGCCAAACGTTTGTCGAGCGACTTGAGCCCCGAGAGCAACGTGACCAGGCGGTGTTTCAGGTTTGCCACACGCTCGTCGAATCCTCGGTAGAAGTCGGGGCGGTCGACGCGCAGGGCTTGTTCTTCTTCGAGCAATGCCCGCACGCGGGCCTCGGGCGACTGCGCCCCGGCATGACGAACGGTGAGCCGCAGCGAACCGCCATGAATGCCGAGCCGCTCGACATCGACAATGCTCAGACCGTAGCGGGAGAAAAGCGATTGGGCCACACCCAGCGAGAAGTAGCAAAGGTGCTCGTGATAAATCGTGTCGAACTCCAATCGTTGGATCATGTCGACGACGTAGGGAAACTCGATGCTGGCCACGCCCTGCGGCTTGAGCACCCGAGCGATGCCCTGCACAAAGCCGTTCAGGTCGGGCACGTGGGCCAGCACGTTGTTGGCCACGAACACGTCGGCCTGTTTGCCCTCGGCCACAAGCCGCTCGGCCAGCGGGATGCCGAAAAATTCGGCCAGCGTGGGTACGCCGCGGGCCTGCGCTTCGTCAGCCACGTTGCGGGCCGGATCGATACCGAGCACGGGAATGCCACGGCGGGCGAAGTGCCGGAGAAAGTAGCCGTCGTTGCTGCCGGCCTCGAGCACCAGGCTGCCGCCGTGCAGTTGGCAACGTTCGATGAGCCGCTGTGCCAGGGCACGACTGCTATCGAGCAGCGTATCGGAGAAGCTGGAAAAGTAGGCGTACTGCCGGAAAAGGGTTTCGGGGGCCACCGTTTCGGTGATTTGCAGCAGTCCGCAGGCACGGCAAAACACCAGCCGCAACGGAAACACGGGGTCGGGCTGCGCGAGTTCCTCGTCGCTGAGCAGGCGATTCGCCAGCGGTGTGCAACCCAGATCGAGCACAGGGAAAAAACCCTTGTCGACCGGCGCGACCTCGGCACCCGCTTGAGGCGAGCGATTCAAACCGCCCTGCTGATGGCAGAAACGGCATGTGATCGTGTCTTGCGAGTCGAAAGGCATCGTGGCTCGATGGATAAGACTTCGAGAGCGCGCGGCTGAGGATCAGGCGGCGAGAGGAACGAACGATGGTAGCTTTTTTCTGCGGCAAAGATGGGATGAAAACGGAAAAGAACCGGCCCGACCGCGGGTTTGCGGGTTTGCTGGCATGCGGCTGCTGCCAACGTGCGCGGGATCGGGCCCGATGC
>WGDQ01000217.1 GCA_015493185.1 Planctomycetaceae bacterium | reverse complement strand
GCTTCACCACAGCGTTGGCAATCGGCGCCTACCACGCATTCGCACTCGGCTTCACCACCGCGTTCGCAATCTACATTCGCAATCGACGCCCATCACGCGTTTGCAATCCACACATACCACGCGAGATCACTTCACACTCGCGGCCGGCAAACGCAGTCCACACCTTCACCGCGTGCGTTCACTTCGCGTTTGTCCTGCGTGTCTCGGCTGTGGTCTAGCTCCCGTTTCTTGGGTCAGCCGTGCGGCGAGTTCTTGCACGTTGCAGGCCCAAAACTGCAAGACCTCCCCGTCGACGTTCGTACGACGCCTTTCATAACGCCCCTTGGTTCGCACTCCCACGCCAACGGCTTCTTTTCGTCAGTGCCTTACCCCTTTGGGGGCAATCGCCGCCCTTGGTCGCGTCTTGCTTTCGGTCGTTGCCGATCGCCTGTTGCTCGGGCAGGTGTGGTTCGTGCCTTTTTGCCGCTCGTGCCGCTTGACCTGCTTGCGGTTGCCGGTGAGACTTGTTGCCAAATGTTACATGGTTGCTCGTCTACGGGCCGGCAGACTTGAGCCCGCCGTCTCCGATCGTGTTGCGGTCGGGCACGCGGCGGCGCACATCATTCCGTTGCCATCGGCAGCGCGTTCTCCGGCCCGCCATTTCTGCGGAGCGGTGATCCTATGCATGAAATCGGTGTTGGTCTGGTCGGTAGCCAGTTCATTTCGCACATCCATTTCGAGGCCCTCAAGCGCTGCCCCGCCGCCCGCGTGGTGGCTGTGGCCTCGCCCACCGAAGCCCATGTGCGGGCCTTCGCCGAGCAACGCGACATTCCCCACTGGTTTACCGACTACCGCAAAATGTTCGAACGGTCCGACATCGATCTGGTCGTGCTCGGCGTGCCCAACGACCTGCACTGCCCCATCGTTGTCGATGCCGCGGCGGCCGGCAAACACGTGGTGCTCGAAAAGCGCATCGCCCTGTACCTGGCCGAGTGCGATCGCATGATCGCGCCCTGTCGCGAGGCGGGCGTGAAGCTCATGTACGCCGAAGAACTCTGCTTCGCGCCCAAATACGTGCGGCTCAAACAACTGCTCGAACAGGGCGCCTTCGGCAAGCCGCACCTGATCAAGCAGTGCGAAAAACACGACGGACCGCATTCCGCCTGGTTCTGGAATGTCGATCGCAGCGGCGGCGGCGTGGCGCTCGACATGGGATGCCATGCCCTGCAATTCTTCCGCTGGATTCTTTCCGGCCCGCAACACGACCGGCCGCCCCGCGCCAAAAGCGTGCTGGCCCACATGGGCACCTACGTGCATGCCGACAAAACCCGCGGCGACGACGAGGCCATTCTCATCGTCGAGTTCGAGGGCGATCAGGGCGACGTGGTCGGCGTGGCCGAAGAAAGCTGGGCCAAACCCGGCGGCATGGACGATCGGGCCGAGCTCTACGGTTCCGAGGGCGTCGCCTATGCCGACCTGCTGCGTGGCAACGCCATTCACACCTATTCGAAAACCGGCTACGACTACGCCGTGGAAAAGGCCGGATCGACCAAGGGCTGGACCTTCACCATTTACGAGGAAGACTGGAACTACGGCTTCCCGCAAGAAATGGCCCACTTCGTCGACTGCGTGCTGCACGACCGGCAGCCCATCGTCACCGGCGACGACGGCCGCGCCGTGATGGAAATCATCATGGCGGCCTACGCCTCGGCCGGGCAGGGTCGCCGCATCGAGCTGCCTTTCGAGACCGATGCCCAGCGGCCCATCGACCTATGGCGACCCGCCCCAAGCGGTTGATCGGGCCCGAACCAGTATGGGGCCGCAAACCCCGCCCTTCGCCCGGCGAGCCATTTCAGCCGATGGTCCGCCCGCCGGCGTGCCGTTTGCGCGCCGCGCGGTCTTTTCGGTCGGGTTCGGCGCGAAGTGCTTCGGGCCCAGAATCGAAAGCACGCTGCGTCAATCAAATCCCCAACGTGCGGCTCAGCAGCCCGGCCATCCAGCGCAGTTCGTCGTTGTCGCGGCCGGCCAGCAAACCGAACTTTTTCCCGTTGGTCGGATGAATTTGCAGCTCCATCACCGGGCGGTTGTTTACCGACATGCCGCTCGGCCCGCACACGATGCGTTGGATCTCGCCGGCAGTCCATTCGCGCCGCTTCGAACCGAACAGACCGGTTTGCAGCACCATCAACGAACGATCGACCACGGCCAGCACCGCCCGGCGGCGCGCCATATTCAACGCCCCGGCAAGCATGGCGAATCCCACAAGGAAAAAAATCGAGATCACGAGCGGAATCACCCAAATTGGGCCATCCACCTTCTGCGGGTTGCTCAAAAAGGCGCCAAGAAATATCGCCGTAAACACGCTGATAAAGGCCAGCCAAAACACGCTGAAGGAAAACAGCCCCTTCGTACCCCGAATGCCCGCCGGCGGCACCTTGAGCGTTACGCCATCGTCGAACTGCTCCACCTCGATATTCGAGCCTTCCGGTTGCTCAAGCGGCGGGGGAGGGGCTATTCCCACCGGTCCTAGTG
>WGDQ01000216.1 GCA_015493185.1 Planctomycetaceae bacterium | reverse complement strand
ATACCGGAGGTGGGACTCGAACCCACACGGCCTTGCGGCCACTGGATTTTGAATCCAGCGCGTCTGCCAATTCCGCCACTCCGGCCGGTTGCCGTGTGCGTTGAGTTTACGTCATCAGGCGGCCCTTCGGCAACCACCCCCCTGAGCAGCAACGAGCAGCAGTCAGCAAACGTTGCACATCGGCCCCCCACACAGCCCACGTCCGGCCCATCGCCAGCCTTCCAGCCTGCCGCGCCGCATCACCCGGCTGAACGACCGTCTCCGGCAATTTTGCGGCGCCAAGCCGCCGCGGACAATGTCGGGGAAAAAGGCACCTTGAAGATTGCTAACAGAATACGCGCGTGGCCAGCGTGTGAAAAGGCTGCGGTTTTTTCCATTCATACATGGTACGCACGATGTTGACTTTCGACCCAGCCATCCGTGGCGCGGGTCCGCGGTCGTCTGGCGTGGAGCCGACGAATCACCGGTCGGCAATTGGAACGGATTGCCTGATGTGTTTGCGCTTCATGCGGCATCGGCACCCGCGGACAAGAAGCAAATCGAGAGCGAGCCGCCCTCTGTCGTTCGCGGCAGGTCGTGTTTGCTTGCGTCAGGGGCCAAGGGCAGATACGCGGGCTTGCCGAGGGCTTAGGTTGCAATCCAAAACGCTCGCGCGAGCCCGTTGGCTTGCGATTAAGAAGGTGTCTTCAAAATCCAATTCCGGTTTCGATCGCGAGCGAGCCGACCGTTTCGTCGTCGGTCTGCGTCGACCAGTCCAAGGAGGACTGTTTCACCCTCCTTGATACGTTCGCCTGCTCACAATCTCGGGCCTGGAAGCGACTTTGAAGACACCCTCAAAGCGGCTTGATCTGAAGGCGACGCTCCGGTTCCTGTTCCCGTTTACGAACGGACTGCTTCCCGTTTACGAACGGACTGCTGGTCCCAGGTTCGGTTGGTAAATCGCCGCGCCGGCATGTCGCGTTTTGAATCGCGGCCCAAGGTCGCTCAGCGACTCGGTCGAGCCAACGATCAGATAGCCGTGCCGCGGCATCGCGTCGGCAAGACGAAGAAACAAGTCGCGACGTTGCTCGGGTTTGAAGTAAATCGCCACATTCCGGCAGAAAATCACATCGAAGGGCCCTTTGACCGGAAACGTGTCTAGCAGGTTGCTACGCACAAAGGTGATCATTTGCCGCAACTGGTCGATCACTTTCCATCCGTCGCCCGATGGAACGAAATAACGGTCTCGAATCGGTTGGGGTAATCCTCGAGCGATTTCGTGAGCGGTGTACCAGCCGCGTTGGGCCTGATGAATGGCACTACGCGATATGTCTGTCGCATAGATCGATATGCTCCAGGCATCGGGGTCGGGCAATGTTTCTCGCAAAGCAATGGCGATGCTATACGGCTCTTGACCCGTGCTGCACGCGGCCGACCAGATGCGGAGTTGGCGCATGTGCCAGCAACGTGCTTTCTGATCGACTAGCTCGGGCACCACATACTTTTGAAAAGCCGCAAACGTGGCACCATCGCGGAAAAACTGCGTTTCCTTAACCGTGATCGCGTCAATCAGCGAGTCGCGCAGTTCGCTGTCGGCATAGGCTGCTTGTCGGACCAGATCGATATGGCTTTCAACGTCGTTGTTGCTTGCCAGTTCGGCCAACCGTGATTCGAGAAAGTATTGCTTCGATTCATCCAGGTTCATCCCGCAAAGGTCGGAAACCAAACGGCACAACAAAGCAAAATCGTCCGTCGAACTGGTCATACCGTGATGCTTCTTTTGCAAAGAGACGCGATGTGACGCGGAATGGCATCCAGCGGGGCCACGATGTCGGCGATTCCTTCCTCGACCAGCCGCCGCGACATTCCGTAAACCACACAGGTGGCTTCGTCCTGGGCAATGATTTTGGCCCTGTACCGTTTCATCAGCTGGCTCCCCAGCGTTCCATCTTCGCCCATGCCTGTAAGCACAACGCCCAACGCCCGCGGACCATGAAGCAAGGCCACCGATCGAAACAAATAATCGACCGACGGGCGACAGTCGCGTTCTGGCGGATCGTCGTTGATTTCGACAACAATTTGGTCTCCTCCCGGCACCACTTTCATTTGCCGGCCTCCTGGCGCCACGAACACCTTGCCCGGCACAACCGGTTGGCCGTCGGTTGCCTCGACCACCTGTAATGGGCACACATGATTCAGGTCGTTGGCCAGCGAAGCGGTAAACATGCTCGGCATGTGTTGCACAATGAGCACAGCCGCTTCCAGGTCGCTGGGAAGATCTGCCAGCACGGTGGCCAGTGCTTCGGGGCCGCCGGTCGAAGCACCGATCGCCACCACGTCGATCGGAAAATCTCCGCCATCGTCCGTCGTGGTCACCGCCGAACCGTCTTTCGAGGCCATTGCGCCCGAACCCTGGGGCGAAGAAGGTTGGTCTTTCCACAACAGTTCGCGCACTTTCTTTCGTCGTACGAAGGCTTGAATTCGGGGAACCAGTGATTCGCGAAACTGTTTTTCCGCCTCGTAAGGATCGGTTGCTTTCGGTTTGAGAACAAAGTCGAAAGCTCCCAATTCCAACGCTGCTTTCGTGGCGTTCGATGTGTCGGAGGTATGGGCGCTTAGCATGATAACAGCGACCGGGCTGTTGCGGCGTCGCAACTGCCGTAGCACTTCCAGGCCATCCATTTCCGGCATTTCGAGGTCCAGCGTCACCAGGTCGGGCTTCAATTCATCAATGGCCTCGAGCGCTTTTCTACCGTTGTTCGCGGTGCCCACGACTTCGATGTCTTTGACCTCTTCCAACAAACGCCACGTCGAGACGCGGAACATCGCGGAGTCGTCGACGAGCAAGACTCGGATCGGTGGTTGGCTCATAATCGTCCTCGTTCATGGGTTGGTTGCGGTCTTGGGCAAATTGAAGTTGTCACTCCACACATCGAATCATTGCTCGATGGCTTTTTCTTCTCATGCCCCTGAACGTGCAACAACAAGATTCCTCTGCCACAATCTCGCCAAGGGTTGTGCATGCTGCGTCACGCAACCCATGCGGCACTGGTTTTTCTGCCTGCGGTTGGCGAGCCGCGACCCAATTGGCCGATCCCGATCACACCAGCATCGCTTCGGCGTGATATTCGGCTTTGATAACCTCGATCGCTCGTTGCAGCTCCGATCGCCACTGCGATTCCAAAGAGCTGTTCCACTCAGGATCGAGATCGCGCATCGTCGCAATCCACGCGTCAAGCCAGATGTCGTACAGCTCCGGCCGAACGTCCATTTCCTCGGCCGAGTGCGTACGTCCGATTTCCTCTAATCGCGAGCGTGCGGCAACGTCGCCGGCCGCGAACCGCAAGGCAATTTCGATTCCTTCCTTCAGCACTTCCTTCTGTCGGGAAAAATCGACGTGTGTAAAGTAACTTGCCAATTCCGGGTCTTTGCCAATCAACGTTTCGTAGAATTTCGTCGCGACCCCTCGCTCTTTCACGCGTTCTAGCGATGCCAGCGTCGAAGTGGTTTGGCGGCCGGCCGTGCGCCGGGGCGATTTTCTTTCGGTGTCGGATTGGCGCGCTGAGGGGGCGCTGTTCCCTTCAACGTGGAAGTTGGACAAGATCAACCGCAATTGGGTTGAGTGCCGTTGCAGGTCGTTGCCCACGCGCCGTGTCACCGTTGCATTGCGAAGCGTACGTTTCGCCACCATGTCCACGTTCGTGATGTTCCGCGTGATTTCCTGGCTGGCAATCGCCGATTCGCTCACGCCTCGAGCGACGGTTTCCACCGCATCGGCCGAATCGTCCATGTTCTGGGCGATCTCTTGCGTGGCACCGTTCTGTTCCTCGACGGCCGAGGCGATCGTACGCGCGGCCTCGTTCATGTCCTCGATCACGGTTCCGATCTCTTTGATCGCTCCCACCGTGCAATGGATCGAGTCTTGAATTCCCTTGATCTGGGCCCTGATTTCCTCTGTTGCCGAGGCCGTTTGTTTGGCAAGCTCCTTCACCTCGGTGGCCACCACGCCAAATCCCTTGCCGGCCTCGCCGGCCCGGGCAGCTTCGATCGTGGCATTCAGAGCCAGAAGGTTCGTCTGCTCCGCAATATCTTGAATCACCTCGATCACTTTTCCGATCTCTTCGGCGGCGTGCCCCAGGCTTTCGATCTTTTCGTTGCTCGTATGAGCCAGATTCGTGGCGTGGTTGGCTATGCTGGCCGAGCGATCTGCGTTCTTGGCGATTTCGTTGACCGAAGCGGTCATTTGGTTCACTGCGGCCGCGACCTTCTTCACATTGGCAAATACCGAATCCGTCGACTCGGCCATTCCTTTCAAGTTCACCGACATCTGTTCGGCGGCCGCCGCTACGCTTCCCGATTGTTTGGTCGTGTCTTCGGCGCCGTTGGTCAGCTCACTGGCTGCTCCGGTCAGTTCGGCCGAAGCACGACTCAGCGAATTGACGCTGGTGGCCACTTGCTCGAGCGCGACCTCGAACTTGTCGATGATGGCGTTCATCGCGGCGCTCAGCTTACCAATTTCGTCGTTGGCAACCGGCAGGCGGCACGTCAAATCGCCTTGCATGATCTTTTTCGCCTGGTTGCAGGCCGTTTCGATCGGTTGCTGGATCGAACGGACGACGAACCAGCCGGCCACTGTGGCCAAAGCCGCCACCACAAAGATCACCAGCAGGCTGCTCCACCATTTCATTGCGGCAGTCGAGCGTGAGGCGGCGGCGTGTCTGGCCAGCCGGCGAGCCAGCTCATTTTCCACGTCCTTCAGCAGGTCGATGCGGCTCGTGGCCGCGGCAAACCATCGTGTCGGGTCGACGTGAAAGCCGCCGCGGCGCGCGTTGTCCAACGCCACCCGCCGATACTGGCTCACCTCGTGTATGGCAGGATCGTCCATCGCGTGGTCGAAAAACAAAACGTCATCGTGATTGGCAAACAGCGAGAATTCCTCGATAAAACGCTCTTGCAGCGCCAGCAACGCCACGAAGCGCTCGTACATGTTGTTGTCGAATCGGTCCTTGGCGAACGTGTTGGCCAGCACGGCGCGCTCGATTCCCGCCCGCTCCTTGGCCTGCAACAAACTCACATATGCCGTAACCCGCCGTGCCAGATCGGCCTGATCAATGATCGTGGCCATTGTGCTGATGGCATTGAGCAGCGATTCGTTGATCGACGTATAGAAACGCAACGCATCTTCCGCATCCATACGTTGCTCGTCGATCGACTGGCGCTTCGTGTCGATCTGACCGATCAAGCGCAGCGCATTGTCTACGTGGCGTGCCGTGGCCGCGCTGTCGTCCGGCAGGTTGTTCATGCTGAGCGATGATTCCAAATCGTCCAGGCTTGCGTTGGTGCGTTTGCGCTGCGAGGCTAGCTGCTCGGCGAATTGCCGCCCTTTGCTGCCCAGATAGCCGGCCGTGGCACCTCGCTCCTTTTGAATTTCGTGGATCACGCTGCTAAGTGTCACTGACAGGTCAATCAGCCGACGTGTCTTGTCGAGATTGGCCACACGGTGTCCCTGGTCCAGGCTGCTGCGCGCGCCCAGTAGCACCACACCCAGAAAAGGGAACGCCAGCAGCAGAAAGAGCTTCAGTTTGATCGACATGGATCTGCCTCTTGTCTGAGCGAAGCACCGCGTGCTTCGCGAGCGTTTCAGAATTTGATTTTGGAATCGTTGCAGCTTGTTCTGCGATGCGTTACTCAACATCCGTTCAACACTTCCTGCAAATTGAGGATGACAACAACGGTGTCTTCCATTTTGAAAACACCTTCGAAAAACCGACTTTCCACGTCGTCGAAATTCGATGGTGTCGGCTCAATGTCCGATGCGGCCACGGTGATCGTATCGGCAAGCCCATCTGCCCAAAGTCCGATCAGCTCACCTTCCGAGCGAACGATCAGATTGCGGCTTTGTCGTGTGAGCTGGGCGGGGGGCAGCCCCAGTAGCACCCGCAGGTCGATCACGGTAACCACGTCGCCGCGCAAGTTGATTACGCCTCGAACGAACTTTGGAGCACGTGGCACCGGCGTCACGTCCAACACACGGTTTGCTTCCTGCACCTGGTGCATGTCCACCGCCAGCAGCAGCTCGCTCAAGCAGAAAATGGCGAATCGCCGTTCCGTGCTCTTTTGATCCGGAAATTCGAGCGACAGGCAACTCATGGCAAAACCTCCGCGCGCTCGCCGTGTGGAGACCGCTCCTGTTTTCGTGTAGCACGCAATAGCCGTGAAACCGCCGCGATCATCCTCTCCCGGTTCAACTTCACAAGATGCTCGTCAATTCCGCACTCACGGCTTCGCCGAATATCTTCGCTACTGGCCAGCGAGGTCAGGGCAATGATGGGCAGGTGCGCCAGTGTGGGCCAGTCGCGAATGCGCCGGCTAAGCTCCAACCCGTCCATGTTCGGCATCTCAATGTCCGTAATCACCAGATCGAAAGCGTGGTTTTCCGAGAGCAATATGTCCCAGGCTTCCAGCCCATCTTCGGCGGTCACAACAGCACAGCCCTGCTCCTTCAAAAAGCCCGACACCTGTTGCCGGAAAAACGCCGCGTCTTCCACCAGCAAAATCGTCGGAGGCTTTCCGGAAAAGGTCGTAATGCTCTGTCGGTTGAACCACTCGGGATGCACCTTTTCGGCCAACCGGAAAACATCGAGCAGTCGCGTCGGACAGCCGTCCGTGGTCAAGCTGCCCACCACGCCCGGATC